>NZ_JAAIFP010000039.1:0-57745 GCF_010747435.1 Paenibacillus sp. ALJ109b | reverse complement strand
GATTTGTCTCACGTTATGGGGTCAGTCCCCACTATAACTGCGTCCTTGGGGCTTTGTTTTGTTCAAGCTTTTACATTCACTCAGGATTGCATGCGGGTTTACTTAGAGTGAAAGTGTCTGACGTTTTTCTTTTGATAATTGTTGTGTGACAACAAGCATACCTAATGAAATCAGAACAAGGAGTAGACATACCCAATAGGAATTTCGATACCCCCACACTCCCGCTGTCCATCCCCCGACCAGACTACCAAATAATCTTCCCAACGTGGAGGCATTGGAATAGAGAGTTGACGCATAACCGGGCATGGACGGAAGCAGATCCTGCATGTAACTGATCCCGATAGCAGAGATGACGGCGACAAAGAATGCGAGCAATAGTTGTCCGGCCAGCAAGTGCCACAGTTCCGTGGAGAACAAAACGATTACATAATAAGCGGCACCCATCAGGGAGCCCCATAACATGAGTGAGCGGTTGGGATATTTTGAGGCGAGCAGACCCAAACCTAGCATAATGGGAATTTCAAGCCCCGCGCATAAACTGGAGATCCAGCCAACTTCCCGGGTTCCCCCACCCAGATGATGAATAATGAACAGAGAAGCATTCAGGTTATTCATCCAGTGTGCCATATACAGAAGTGTGGTAATGAGAAACGGCATGTAGATTCTTGCATCCTGATGCAATTTTATGTGTATGCCACCCGAAGATGCACCGATGGAGGAAGGCTCGGGAGCTTTTTTTAACAGAAAGAAAAATAATAACGCATTGATCAAAAAAATAAAACACGTTGAACTGAAAATGCCGATGTACCCAATATACGCAATCAATAAAGTTCCGAGTAAAGGTCCCGTAATAAACCCCAATGAAAACGCGGAGCGCAGGGTTGAATTGGCCACAGCATGATCTACGTCCGTTGCGGAATTAACCGCTTCTCTTGCAGCTGCGAACAATTGTGGCATAGCGGGAGATCCGAGCGCAGTCAATACCGTCATATAGATGAATAATAAAGTGAAGTCGTGAATCCACAGATACCCGGCAAATGCAAGAGCATTGCAAATCATGGCAGACACCAGAATTTTTTTGCGAGCCCCGGGTTGATCCGATCGTCTGGCGATCCAGGAACTGAACAGCACACCCGCCATAAGTGTTACTGCAGTGAATAATCCGAATGTTGCGATGGATACTTCAAGGCGGGTTGTAAAGTAGACCGCAAGAAAGGGCGCGCTGATTGAAATAGCCATACCTTGCAACAACATACAAACGAGAAACAGCCGGTATGTAGGGATACGAAATAGTGAATTAAACTGTTGAAGCTTCATGTGCGAAAGACATCCCCTTGATTTTATCATTTTCAAAATATCTATACGATCTGTTTATAATATAAGAATAACAGAGATAAAGTAATACGTATTGATATCTTATAGTCTAATAACAAACAAAAAAGCCAGAGATCAGACCCTATCGGTCCAATCCTGGCTTTCTTATATGAAGAATCTATTATAAGTAAGATCCTTTAAAACCTGCTTAGTGTGAAGCAACGGTTTTCTTCCGAGACTGCATTCTCAGATACACCTGGGAGAAAACAATGGATGCCAGAGCAACCACAGTCATGCCCCAGAAAATATTTGTATAAGCTGATGATAATGGCAATTGCTGCATGGCTGTCAATGCGACGCCAGTTACGGCAACACTAAATGCTCCACTGAAGAACTGGCTAAGCTGGAACAGTCCCATGCCTGCGCCTACCTGATCCATCGTCAGATTGCCCGACAACTCATTGGATACACTCGTTGTCAGTGCAGAGAAGCCTACGCTAAGCAGAATGTATACGGCCATAATGGCATAGATGCTGTCGTCTGCAAAAAGAGCAAACAATCCGGCAGCAGCGAGCAGCAACCATGGTGCGAACTTGAGCAGTTGTGTATTTCCGTGTCGGTCAATCATGCGGCCAATCCGATTGGATAACAGCATAGATACGATTGCACCCGGGAAGATGACAAGCCCGGACTGGGCCGGAGTCAGGCCATACAGATGTGCCAAAATTTGCGGCAATAGGAACAGCGTCGAGAAGTTGTTAATATACGATACAATCCCCAGTGAGCTGAGCATCATATATTTTTTGTTTTTGAACAGAGCTGGTTGAACAAAGGGATCAGCCGCACGGCGAATTCGTAACCAGAACAGGACGAGTGCAGCCGCACCAACAACGAGGGTTACCCATTCACGTGAAGTCAGGAATAGCAGGACACCGGTTGTTCCGATCGCCAGTAACAGCGCGCCGAGCAAGTCGAATGAACCCTTTTGCGGCATCTCACTTGGAAGCAGTCTGAAAAATACAGGGATCAGAAACAAGGTTAGTCCGGTAACGATAAACAGATCATGCCATCCGAGGAACTGTGTAATACTGCCACCGATCACAGGTCCGAGTCCAAGACCCAGTGAGCTGGCAGACATGACAACAGCCATGGATTTACCTCGGCGGTCACTCGGAATGTAACGAGTAATAAGAACAATAGCAAGCCCGGGTACAGAAGCTGCACCCGCAGCCTGAATCAGACGTGCAAGGAGCAGAAGGATAAAATGGTTACTGAAGAAACCAAGAACGGATGCCGCACCAAGCAGTGTAAGACCGGTCGTAAACAGAGTGCGAATTGGCACAAAATCCGATAGACGTGAGAACGTGATCGAGGAAATAGCAAAAACGATGGAATAACCGGTGACAATCCAGGAAGAAGAGACAGATGAGAGCATAAATTCAGCTGCAATTTTGGGCAGGGCCAGATTGAACATCATCGTATTCATAACGACAAGCACAACCGTAAAGCCCAGCAGACTTACGATTAACCCTTCCTGTATTCCTGCTGTCCGTTCCCCAGATGATGCAGTTGCGGTGTTGTTCATAAAAACCTCCTAGATTGATGTGTATTTCGCAACATTTCAGAAACGGTGTGTAACATTTGCAAAATGTGGTATAGAGTGAATCCCATGCTTGGCAGCAGGGGATACATAAACGAAATATGTTTGTAAGTTCGATTGGTATCGAACATTAGAAATATATCATGGAATTATGCTAAAATACAATGGATAGTCTGAAAAAAAGGAGACTACAACGATGAAAATTTTGCACCATCCTCAAGTGGAGGATATTGAACTTTCTTCCGTATTGTACGCTTTAAGTGATCCCATCCGTCTTGGGATCGTAACAGAAGCAGCCAGAAATGGTGAACAGCCATGCAGTCATTTTCGTGCACCTGTTGTGAAATCCACGATGTCACACCATATTCGGACACTGCGGGAAGCCGGAGTCATTCGAGTGAGAGTACAAGGTACACAGCATTTCCTGACACTAAGATCCGAAGATCTGGAAGTGCGTTTTCCTGGTCTGTTGCAGCCTTTGTTACAAGCGGCAGCTCAGTCCGAAATACATGATTCCTAGATAATGTCCTTTCTTCAAGTTGAAGAGGGGACATTTTTTTATGCTTGGTATATTCCATACTGCTGCGACATTCTATGTCGTACCACGTCCTCTATAATAACGGTGAACACACAAACCATATCGAAAAGAGGTTCACAAACGTTGGCAAAAACAAAAAGAGGACGCGTCCTGTGGAATCTACCATCCCGAGGAAGAGGAACTTGCCCGGTGTGCAGCAGCACCCGGATTAAATTGTTGTATTCGCAAACGAAAACAGATGGTACGAGTTTGAAAGTATGCAAAAAATGTTCCAAAGCTGTGCAGTCCAGAGTGGATAAGGTAACCGTGTAACATAACAGGCCTGTTCTTCGGAACGGGCCATGTCTTTTGGTATAATACAATTACGAAATACGGAATGAGCCAGGGGGCAGGGAAATGAGCAATATGCATCGTATTCATTGGTTTGACGAACAGATTCGGAGTGGACGTTTTCCGAACAGCAGCTGGCTTGCACGTGAATTTGAAATATCCCGGCGCCAGGCCCAGCGTGATATTGAATATATGGCGATTTCTCTCCGTGCCCCCCTGGTGTATATAGCAAAATATCGGGGGTATTGTTACGAGGATCAGACCTACCGGCTGCCCCATTTATATATGACGGAAGAAGAACAGCGGGTGCTTAAGTATCTGGCACATCGTTATCGGCATTACAATTATGATCAATCAGATGCGGTAAAGCGTGTGGCGCATTTGCTGGAGCGTTTTACGCTCGAGGAACAGCAGACAGGAAGCAGTCAGCTTCCTGTGTTTAAAGCAGATCCGCAGCAGCTTCAGTTCTTTGAGATTTTGTCCCATGCGATTGCCGAATCCCGCAAAGTACATATCCATTACAGAGATCATGCCGGAGAACGGCAATTTACCTGGTGTCCATTGAAGATGCTGTCCCAGTTCAACGCCGATTACGTGGTTGGTTATGAAATGGACCCTTTACAGCAAACGGCCATCCGGCTGGAGGGCATGATTCATGTGCAGATGATGAACGAGACGTTTCAGTGTCAGACAGACGGGTTGCTGGGTGCATGGGAAGAGGCGCTGCCTGTCCGTAAACCGTTTGTCGCTGAGATAAGACTGAGAGAAGTGCAGCAAACAGAGCTGTGGCAAGGATATCGAATTCGAGAGAAGCAAGATCAGGTTCACTGGATTGAATTTTATGATACGGATGCTTTCCTACAGCATTTGTTCATTAGCGAGTGGGAGGAACTGTTGTCTCCAACGTGGCTTAGACGAAAGCTTCAGCAAAGTGCTGAAGGCATAATCGATAGGCTCGCCGTACAGCGCAAGGCCAACGTGAATTAGAACAACCATGGAGAGGGGATTTTTTTTGACTGAAGTTGTGTTAGACAACCTGATCATGAAGAGGGAGTCCAAATCGTATGTGGATAGCCTACACGCTGTATTGACCCATGCGGGTCTGTTTCAGGGTTCCAAGTATGTGCTCGCTGGATATACGGGTATGGCATTCAAACTTTCAGTGCATCGCAGACTGCTGCCCATGTCGGTTACAGCCTATGGTCAATGGGGAGAATCTCATCGCCCTGGGATCGATAACTTGGGGATATTCACGATCTGGGATGGGGGACGTACACGTCATCCCACATTTGGGTATTACCAGCGGGATGCGGTAAATTGGGTGAAGCGCAGTCTGGATGAAGGCATCGGGGTGATCTACTGGATTCCGGAATTTGGTGTCATTCATGGGTATGATGACGGTGATCGCATCTTTTATGTGCAAGATGGCTGGAGCAAGGAACCACAGATTATGCTGTATGACAATTTCGGATTAAACTTCACCGGGTTCTGGTATTGTCAGGTCTTTGGTGAGCAGGTACATATCCCTGAACAAGAGATGCTGTTGGAATCATTGAGATTGGCGATTGAGGATTGGGATATCCCTTATCGTCTACTGCCTGATCGGAATATCGCTTCGGGCAGACTGGCGTATGATGTGTGGGTGCAAGCCCTTCGGAGTGGAGATTACGATGAATCGGGTGCTGTGTATATTTTGGAATCCTATTGCCAGTCCCGAATTGAAATTCAGATGTATTTGCAGAATGCGCGGGGGATATGGACCGAACTGGACCAAGCCTATGCATGTTATGAACAGCTTGGAGCATTGATTATGCAGATGAAGGGATGCCTGATTCAGGAACATAACAGATGGATTATGCAGGCAGACGCCACAGAGAAGCTGGCACAGGCTTTATTTGAAGCGAAAGTATTGGAAGAACAGGCTGTGGATTATTTTCGTTTGATATCCCTAAAGTATCCTGACCGCAAACGTTCCACTGTGCCACGTTGGGGAGCGCACTCGGCGAGATAGGAAGGAGGAAAGGATGGGAAGCAAAATACTGCCGGATTGGATTCATTCTACACAGAGCAGGAATTCTTCACGTGAACACGTATCATGGAACGGAGCGGGCTCCTATACAGATGCGATGTACCGAATTCTGGTGCATAAACAGTGGACGGATTTACCGCGTCACATGATTGCGGGCATGACCGCAAGCGTGTTTCGATTAGTAGTGGATCGGCGTCTAACGACAGAATCGATTTCGGCGTACAACTGGATGGCCGAGAACTTTGTAGCTTCTGATTTCATTGGTGTCACGACCGGACAACACGGGGGATTTTCGTTCGTGCCAACCTTTCCGCTCTATCAGAAGCAGGCCCTGCTGGATATCAAGGCTTCTATTGACCGGGGTGTGGGCGCTATTCTTTGGCATGATCAGTTTGTTATTTGTGCTGGATATGATGATGGGGAGCAGATGCTGTTCATTTGTGAAAGTGAAGGAGATGAGGTTGTTCATCTGCCCTATGATTCTTTTGGTCGGAACAGTACACCATACTGGTACTACCAGGTGCTTGAATCCCATGCAACCGTAGACGTATGGGAAGTGTGTAAGGAATCATTAATTCAGGCTGTGTACAAATGGGAGACCCATGATTACATGCTACCACCTCAGGATTACGCCTGTGGACCCGCTGCTTATGCAGCTATTGCTGATGCCCTACAATCTGGTGCATATGAAACCGATCAAGCTACCATTGTTTTGCGCTATTATGCCCAATCAAGAAATGATATGGCCTCCTATGTTGCAGAGCTTGAGCATTTGTCCAGTCAGATGAATCATGTGGTGCAGGCGTACGCGTTACTCGCAGACCTATATGCTCAGATGATGGAGAAGGTTGAGGATTCAACAGCTTGGGATGCGAAGGAACCAGGGCATGTGCTAAGGGTAATCAATCTGATTGAGCAAGCAGGGGAAACGGAACAGCGCGCCATTGATGCCATTAAACTGGCCTTCCCAGAGACGATTGGTAACCGTTTTGAGGATATTGGATTACGATGAATGGGCAGCGCATGGGGACAAAAAATACCGGATAAGGCTGGAAAGCCTATCCGGTATTTTTTTGTATTTTGCCACATCTGAGTCCGTTGCTCATCCTTATTTCAACCTGTACAAGAAAAAATAACCATAAATTTGATTTTGGGGTAATGTACAGCTCCCTTTGTTCCGAATATTATAATAGATGGTCTTTTTTGGATGGAGGATATTGAAGGACAACAGGGGGCGGGAGTATGGTGCATAATCCGGAAACCATTCAGGAATGTATCGAAAAGGCACGACAGAGACTCTACCAGATTGCAAATTCTCATAAAGAACTGTGGCATCCGGAGGTCATTCGTCAATCGATGGTTCTGGATGAACTAATTAATCAATATAACAATGCCATTCGCGGAAAGTCATCCCGAAGTAAATAACAGCGCGTTATAAATCTCGGGATGTAATGATGCGAATGCATTCAGTTATAGTATACGAACCCTATTCTTTTACAGCCCCAAGCACAATTCCTTTTACAAAGAAACGCTGCAAGAATGGATACACGAGCAGGATTGGCAGTGCCCCAATAAAGATCTGGGCTGCGTTAACGGTACGCTGCGACATGTTCTGAAGCTGCGTCGCATCGACATTCATATTGGAGAAATCCTGCTGCACAATAATGGTTTGCATTAACGTAGCGAGCGGGTATTTGGCTGCGTCATTCATATAGATCAACCCGTCGAACCAGGAATTCCACTGCCCCACCATCGTGAATAGAGAGATCGTAGCAATGGCCGGCATGGACACAGGCAGATAGATGCGGAACAATGTGGTGATATGGTTGGCGCCATCGATGAACGCTGCTTCTTCGAGCTCTTTGGGCACGTTACGGAAGAAGTTCATCATGAGAATCAGGTTCCAGACTGCCACAGCGCCCGGCAAAATCAGAGCCCACAGGGTGTTGATCAGTCCCAGCTTTTGAATCAGGATATAGGACGGGATCAGTCCGCCGCTGAACAGCATCGTGAAGATGAAAAACCACGCATACAGCGAACGTCCCTTGAAGTTCAGACTTTCCTTGGATAAAGGATATGCCGTCAGGGTGACCAGCACCATACTGAGCAGCGTACCGAACACGGTACGTTGCACTGAGATCCAGAGCGCGCTGAGAAAGTTACTGTTACCAAACGTTTTGGTATAGGCATCGACTGTAAAATCAATCGGCCAGAGCGTTACCAGATTGGCGGAAGCTGCCGCTTTACCGCTGAAGGAAACCGCCAGAATGTGGATAAGCGGCAGCACACACAGCAGCGAGACGGCCGCGATGAAGAACAGGTTGAAGCCGTTAAATATACGGTATCCGGTCGTTTTGTGATACACCTTAATTCCTCCTTAGAAAATGCGGTAATTGGCGATTTTGTAAGCCATCCGGTAGGCAGTAATAACGAGGAACATAGCAACAAAGGATTTAAACAAACCAACCGCAGTCGCAAAGCTCATTTTGCCATTCAAAATACCCATCCGGTAAACAAACGTGTCAATAATATCGCCTTTATCATATACAAGTGGATTGTACAAGTTAAAAATCTGGTCAAATCCGGCATTAAGAATATTCCCCAGTGATAGCGTTCCCACCACAATGATCATCGGCACGAGTGCAGGCAGCGTAATGTGTAGGGTCTGTTTAAGTCGTGTTGCCCCGTCAACTTCGGAAGCTTCGTACAGAGCAGGGTTAATGCCCGCAAGGGCTGCTAGAAAGACAATGGTACCAAATCCGAATTCCTTCCATACATCACTGATGACCACGGTTACACGGAACCAGTCGCCATCTCCCAGAAAGAAGATCGGTTCAACGCCAACGGCCGCCAGAACCTGGTTAATCAGTCCGCCTTCGGGGGAAAGCATGTCCAGCAGGATGCCGCCCAGTACAACCCAAGACAAGAAGTGGGGAAGGTATACCAGCGTCTGTGAGAACCTTTTGAACGTGGAGTTCCGTACTTCATTCAGCAAAATGGCAAACACAACCGGGGCCACGAGTCCGGCCACAATTTTCATGGCAGCAATCAGCACCGTGTTCCAGATGACCTGAACACTGTCCGGATATTCGAACATGAATCGGAAGTTATCCCATCCTACCCATTTGGAGCCGGTGAATCCCAGCCATGGTTTGAAATCCTGAAACGCAATAATAATGCCGCCCATAGGCACATAGGCGAACAACAATGTGAGCAGTACCGAAGGCAGCAGCATCAGATGCAGCGGCCAATTGCGTTTGAAATTCCAGCGGGTACGTTTACGTGGATTGTGTGTTGCCTGCCGCACCGGCGTATTGGTCGTTAGTGGTTGTTCCATAGCCATCAGGTCCCTCCTTTATATCGTCCAGCCTCTGCATAATGAGGCCAGTCAGCCTCTGCAAATAGTGGAGCAACTGAATTATAGCAATGGAAACGAGCGGGCTATAGAACAACATTTCAAGGCGGATGTTGATTTATTAACTTGTTAAAAATGTATACCGAATAGTGACTCATTTGAAATTCAGTATAGATATGTAAGGGGTTTCAATATAAAATAGGACTTCGATGTGTATCTTTACTTTAATCCGGGACAGGGTGAAGCAATGAAATTTACAGTATTCTCAAAAACAGTCATACTGCTGGTCTGCTTGCTGGTACCAATCTTGTTGCTCTATACCTACGCGAATCAGGCGAACGTGGATATGATCGTCGAGGAGAAGCAGCAGTCCAGCTTGAACCAGTTCAATTATTTTAGCTCTCAGGTGGATAAAAATATTGAACAGCTCTCGCTCTATGGGCTGACTTTACTGCGTGATCCAAGCATTCTACACTATCGTTACATGACAGAATCGACCAGCCAATATGAGAAAAACAGCATCTATCTCGATATTCTCGACAAATTGTCACTATACCAGTCCACCAGTCGTTGGAAGAACGATATTACCATTGTGCTGCCTCAGGCAGAGTTGGTATTGTCCACCATGTCGAACCGGACGGTCTTCAATGAGAAGATGTTGAAATTTCCACAGCCAGGGCGATGGCAGTTGGACGAAGGCAGCTTCACTTATTTCTTTACGGATAACTACGAGTGGAGTGAAAAACCTGTGACCACGGATGTACGGACGGTGATGGAGATTGATTTTGACCCGATGAACATTGTTGCCATGCTGGATGATTTCAAGGAGGCTCAGGGTGGAGATCCTTTTCTTCTCGTCCCTGGAAACGAGCCACTGTTAAATCGGAGTGCGGACCCCGAGCTCGTGGAAGCCGTGATGCGGGACATGCCATTAACCGAATTGGATAGTGAAGGCAACCATCAGCTAGAGGCGGGGGGCAAGCAGTACTTGGTCAGTTATGTGCTCTCCAAACAGCTAAACGGAATTTATGTTAACCCGGTTGTGCTGGATGATTTGCTCACGCCGATGGACAAGAGCCGAAATATGTTTATAACCTCGATTTTGCTGCTGCTTGTGCTCAGTATTGGCGCTGCTCTCTTGTTATATCGAAAGGTACAGGTGCCGATACAACGTCTAATGAGGGGCTTGCAGCAGATTCGCAAAGGACAGCTGTCCACACGAATTCCCGTCGATCATTCCCGTGATGAATTCGCTTATCTGACGCAGAGCTTCAATCACATGGCCGAGCAGATTCAGGAACTGATCGAAAAGGTATACGAGGAACGCATTCGCTCACGGGAAGCGACGTTGAAGCATCTGCAATCACAGATCAATCCTCATTTCCTGTACAATTGTCTGTTTTATATTAAAAATATGACGCAGCTCGGCAACCGCGAAGCGGTTATTGCCATGTCGCTCAGTCTGGGAGATTATTATCGCTACATCACACGTGATGAGAACGATATGACGACCGTGGAAGAGGAAATCCGGTTGTTGGACAATTATTTGTCCATCCAACAGATGCGAACCAACCGTTTGTCGTATGAGATTGCCGTACCGCAAGAACTGATGCAGCAGCACATTCCAAGGCTGCTGATCCAGCCTATCGTGGAGAATGCAGTCATTCACGGCATTGAACCGATGGAGGGTAGCGGTCACATCGTAGTTACAGGCATGGCAGCACAAGAGCAAATCGATGGAAGGGAATACACACGATACAGTCTGTTTGTCGATAACGACGGTGTCACTTTGACGCCGGAAGAGATTGCTAGTCTTGAACGGGAAATTAATGAACCGATGGGTGAAGAAATAGGCACGGGTACCTGGAATGTACACCAACGACTCGTTACACGATATGGTCATTCTTCAGGGCTTCATTTTGGAGCGATCCCTTATGGGGGTCTCAGTGTGGAAATACGATGGTTTGAGGAGGAATATCCTAATGATGAATCTAATGGTCGTGGATGATGAACATTCAGCGGTGGAATCGATTGCAGCCTCCATACCGTGGAGAGAGCATGGGATTGGGCATGTATATAAGGCGTACTCGGTGAAAGAGGCATTGCAGCAAATGGCGGCACATCAGGTCCATATTATCATCACCGATATTCGTATGCCGGGCTTGTCCGGTCTAGATTTGGTGAGTCATATTCGTCAAAAGTGGGAACGGACTAAATGTATTATTTTATCTGGACACGCATCCTTTGATTATGCGAAGCAGGCACTCCGGCATGGAACAGTGAGTTATCTGCTGAAGCCAGTTCGGGATGAGGAGCTGATCGAAGCTGTGCAGCAGGCCTCCGTCCAGATTCGGCTGGAGGGAGAGAAACAGTTGATGCACCAGCGCGCCATGTATTCGGTGAGGGAACATTTACCGGAGAAGCGGGCGGGATTAATGAAGGATGTACTGCTCGGACATAAATTTGTAGAGAGCGAACTTGTGGAGAAGCTGGAGCAATTAGAGATTGGATTCCGTCCCCAGGATAAAATGCAGCTGTTGCTCATCCGTTATGATGACCCACAACCAACGCACAAAGCATTCCGTTTGATGAAATACGCCATCTCCAACGTCGTGGAGGAAATCTTTGGCAGCAGTTATCATCTCTGCCATACGGACGATGCGTATGATGATCTCGTCTTCATGGCAAGTCCGAAACAGGCACAGTCTGAACCTGAACTACTGATGGGGCGGCTCGGAGAACGGCTGCTTCACAGTGTGAAGCAGTATTTGAATGCGACGATTTCACTGTCAGTCAGCCGGATAGGCCGTTTTCCAGAGCATGTTCCACAATTGTATCATCAGGCTGTGAGTGCCTTACGCAAGCAGGCGGAAGCAGGCAAAGGACTACATCTCAATGTGGCTGCCGGCTCCCATGGAGCAACATTGAAATCACTTGCTGCGCTGTATGAGCCACCCGGATTAACCTCACTGTTGGAAGCAGGACGGATGGAGGATGCAAATCGCAAAATTGATTCGATTTTCGCGGAGTTATCGGATAGCGTGTTCCCGGAGCATGTCTATGTTGCTTTTCACTATCTCGCAGCCGCTTTCTCGTACATGGCTCATCGGGAGGGCAGACAGTTATCGGATGTCCTTGGTGAGCAGTATCAGCAACTGTTGAAGGATGGTTACGGCGTGTCACTTCGTAGTCTGGAAGCATGGACCCGGAGCGTGATGGAACAATGGGCTCTAAGCACAACCGACACGGGCCAGGAAAGTGGATCGAGCATGATCAGGCAGGTTCAGCAATGGATTGACCATCATCTGGGCGAAGATCTTTCCTTGCAGGTTATTGCCGGGGAGGTACATCTGCACCCGGTATACTTATCCAAAATGTATAAACAATCGACGGGTGAAGGCATCAGTGATTACATTATCCGTTCCCGAATGGAACGTGCTGTTCACTTGCTGAAGCACACGGCTATGAAGATTTATGAAGTCGGTCAGGAAGTGGGATATAACAATACTCCTTATTTCATTCAAGTATTCCGCAAACATTATGGCTTGACCCCGCAGGATTTTCGGAACGGTTAACAAATCAATATGAACATTGAAATTGTGATATATGTTTGCTTCCCCGGCTGCACTATCCTTTTCATGTAAGGGCATTCAAAGTGATTGAGGAGGGGTTTCATGTATAGAAAAATGATGACTGCATTGCTTGCACTGACGATGGTTGCCGTAACGGCATGCAGTTCGGGGGCAAAAGAAGAACCATCCAAGGAAGCGGCTACGCCACTTGCGCTGCAAGACGGTAAGTATGAACCTGCGGTTCAGATGAGCTATTTGCGAGCCTGGAATGATGATACAAAGTTTAAGAACGGAGAGACTGCACAGAACAACGTGCACACCAAATGGGCCAAAGAACGTTTGGGCATCGACCTGACCACACCGTGGGCTGTCTCCGTGACCAATGATGCTTTTTACACGAAGCTTCGTCTCTCCCTGTCAGCCAATGAAGAGCTGCCGGATATCGTCTCCATTCGTGGTGACTACAATCTGGTACGTGAGTTGATTGAGTCGGGTAAATTCGCCGATGCAGGTGAACTGTTCGACAAGTATGCATCCGACACATGGAAAGGGGCTGCCGAATCCGCACCGGAAGAGTGGTACCCGTACATGTATGAAGGCAAACGGTATGGTATCCCGATCTTCGACTATGCCTACAACGGCGACCCGGTTATGTTCATCCGTGAAGACTGGCTGAAGAAGTTGGGACTGGAAGAACCTAAAACGATCGATGAGCTCGTCACGGTGATGGATGCATTCACGAATAAAGACCCGGATGGTAACGGTAAGAAAGATACGTACGGTCTGACGGTCGGCATGAAAATTGCTCTCAATACCTGGATGACCGAATCCGGCTGGATCTTCGGAATGTATAACACGATGCCAGGACAGTGGAATCTGAATGCAGAAGGAACACTGGAATACGGCTCGATTCAACCGGGTGTGAAAGAAGGACTTGCAACGATGAAAGACTGGTTGTCCAAAGGCTATCTGCCGAAGGAAGCCGGCGTATATGATGAAATTAAGGCAGCCGAGCTGTTTACAGCAGGAAAAGCCGGAATCATTGTGGGACCACACTGGATGCCGAACTGGCCGATTGATGATGTGAAGAAAAATGTGGACGGCGCTACCTACAAAGCAATTGCCCTACCAACCGGACCGACTGGCGAGAGCCATCACCACGGTTCAGGTGCCGGCAACGGGGTCGTGTTGATCAATAAGGATATGGCAAACCCAGAAATTTTCTTCACATATCAAAATTATTTGTTTGATAACTTCGCCAATCCAGAAGTGGGTGGGGAGTTCGAACATGGCTTTGCCCAAGGGTATGACTTTGATATTGTAGACGGCAAAGTGCTTGGTGAAGCTGATTTGAAAGACGGCGTATCCCCGCTGAAGTATACACTCACTTATGATGGTGCGCGTATTCCGAACCTGATGATGGATACACTGGCTGAGCTTGCTACAGGCAAGGAGCCTGAAACACCATTTGAGAAAAATACAAGTATTGCAAACAAACCGGAAGTGTTCGCTGCGGCTCAAGTCGTGGTAGCTCATAAGGATGATGCAATCAAGAACAAATTCACGGGTGCACCTACGGATACGATGAAAATGAAGAAAGATGCGCTCGACAAGCTGGAGAAAGATACGTTCAGCAAAATTATTTACGGTCAGGTTGGCATCGATGAATTTGACGCGTTCGTGACTAAATGGAAATCCATGGGCGGCGATCAAATCACAACGGAAGTCAATGAATGGTTCAAAACAGTTAATTAATACCGTGAATAATTCACCAGATGAATCATACTAAAGTAATACAAGAAGGAAGAAGTATTTCGTGAATATACCGGATTTGGGCGGAAAGTCGCCTGAATCCGGTGTTTTTGTTTTGTGTACGGAATGCTTAGACATGTAAGAAAGAGCTTATCCATTAATTTCTCTGCGTACAACCGTGCGTAAGACTTATTGTTTCGCAGATGCGTGAGAGAGTAAGATAATAGGTAATATACGAACATCAATACGTATTTTTAGCATAGATGGTTTGAGGAATGATCTGATAAATGGGAAGGCGGTCGAAGCATGAGTACACTCTATGATCAGGCAATGGAAGAGATGATTGAGGTCATTGAAGAATGGTTTAGTGAACAGATGAAGCGGGATGACAAGGAAAAGGCCGTGAAGCGAACAACGCTGCAAATGGGGATCTTTAATGATATTTTGCTGGATTACAGACCTGGACGGACCACGGTAGACAGTGTGGATCTTGGATTGGATGAGGGATTGAAATCGAAGAATCCTGGTCCCTTTACGGGGGAACAGGTGCGGAATGAGATCCAGCCCAAGCTTGTAGAAGTGATTCAAGAGAAATTGGACAAGCTGGCGGATACACCGTTGATCGACTATCGGTTTACCTTTCGCGGGAAATTCCCAACGACAGAAGGAAAGCTGCAAGTGACCATGCTCGAATATATCAACGAAGAGAAAAGGCAGCAGTTGCTTGAGCGCATTCATACATACGTAGACCAGAAGCTGCTGAAAGGTTCATATCCAACAAAGCCGTTGGAATCCTTTTTTTTGACGCGTCACCTGCTTGACCCGAAATTGTTCCCTGAACTGGACGTAGCGTGGACTACAGCGCAATATGATCGCATACAGGAGTTAAATAAAGGGCGTCAGGAAGCTCTGGCGGAGCACCGTGGTGATATTATTCGTGCGATAACGTCATGGGCGGAGAATCATTTTTTGCCACGCTACTTTGATGTACAGTCTTCTGCATACAGCGCCAATGTATATACACTTAAGCCAGGTGCTTCTTTGGAGGAGGACCAGCCCCAGAGTGAGCATGGGCAGCATATGGCAAAGCCTATCGATCTGCTGCTATATGCAGCCGTGATGATTCTTCGTTATGAGCCTAGTTACAGTAAACCGAAAGGCCTTACTTTCTTGGAACTGGCCAAACAATTGGGCAGTAGCCGCGCGGTTCGTATGATGACGGAAGGTAGCGGAACCTATGCCAAGGAAGATATCCATTTGAAAAATGAGCAGGTGGAGTGCACCGCGAACGATGTGTTCTCGATCATTACTATCATCATTCGAAAGGAAGAAGTGTCTGCGTATGAACAGGCTATTGCTTTTATCACCCGTTTGTTGAAGCAGGGCTTCCCCAAAAGTTACAAGATCAAGCTCAAATCCAGCGTGAAGCAGTATCTGTCGATTAAAGGGCTTGCGAAGTCGGATACCCATCGATTTTTCGCAAACGCGCTGGAGTACCCGGAGCTGCGTCCACTGCTTGAAGAATATGCACGTGCAGCGATCGAAGAGTTCGAATTTTATGCAGATACAGAGGGTGAAAAGAACTGTATGCCAGGCAGCTATGCAACCTTCGGACTTGGGTTGGCAAATGAGCGGTATTTCCCGTTGGTTGAATATTACATGGGTGAAGTGGATGATGAGCACCAGTTGGTACAGGACAAATTCACCGTTGCCTTTGCTGAGACTCATGGTGTAACGGCCAGTTCCATACCTGCATTAGTTGCCTGTTTGCGTCGTTCTACGGATTCCCTGAAGCTGAAGATCCAGCCTGAGCTGGAGGATGAGGAGAAGCTTGAACTTCTGGTCCAATCGCTGCAAGGAATGGAAACCTATGAAGTGGAGCGTGTGGTGTATCCGATCTGGGGAAAGGTAGAGAAGCTTGCAACGCTATCACGCAAGGCTGAGGGAAGACGGAAAGAATTACTGTTGGGGCTGTTAAAGGCTGCGGGGAAATAAGGATATGGCCGTGAGGGCTCTACAAGGTTGATGTGATGTATAAGGATACAAGTAAAGGTGGATGAATGTATGAAGCCATTAAATCGGGATGTATGGGAAGGGATGTCCGCTCAGGAAAAGGAGGAGCGGCTGCGTGATTTGGTCAGTCATTTTCCCACAGGTATGAAGTATGGAGGATTGGAGACATTTGAACGATTCGGTCAGCGAATCGAGACAGTTGTATTTTCGTATGATGAGCAGAGATTTGTGTTTGTGCCTGGTGATCGGGTGACACTCGGCTGGGATCGTTGGCAGGATGGGATGAATGAGCAGACCTCCTCAGATTTACTGGAGACAGTCAGTGAGTATGGTGTGGAGGACGTGGATTCTTTTTTAAGTAGCCAGATGTCCTCGGTTAGGGAAGTGAACATTGCTCCCATGCTGGTGGAGTGCAGCAACCATTCACTTGGTTGGTTTGAAGTGACGGAAGCTGAAGCGATGGCACAAGAGAGTACCTATTTTGTAGAAGAGTTGGAGAAGTTTAAGCTGTCCGATCTGAACCAGTATGAACTGCATCAAGAGTTCCGTCTGGTTCGTCAAGGTGAGGCAGTACAGATATTTTGGTTCAATGAAGATTTGACGTTGGAGTATTTAATCGAGGAAGAAGCAAAAGCGGGTTTTGGTTTGCTTACTGAAGATGAGTGGGAGTATCTGTACGGAGGGGGTTGTCGCACGTTATTTCCATGGGGGGACAGCTTCGACTACACGATGAAATTGAAATATTTTGGAAGCCTCGAAGAGGTGGAGGGGATTGTGGAAGAATCGGCAGAGTCGAACCCTTCTCTAGTAGTCGAGAATGACCGTCCGTATGATCTGGAGCTGCCCAATTTTTTTGGTGTCCAGTTTGCTGGAGATCCCTATAACTATGAGCTTACGCTTGATGTTTCTGGAAACATGATACCCAAAGGTGGCGACGGTGGCGCGATGATCTGTGGTGGCATGGGTCCGTTGGTCGGTTTCCTACCTGCTGCGGCCGTATACTATCAAGACGGTAATACAGGGGAGTTGGACTGGGAGGATATGATCGATTATATGAACTATCGGAGAGTGATTCGTTTAGCGGATTTGGTAAGTTGAATTTTATAGTGGACAAATTAGTAGGGAGACGGCGTCATTTGCTGTGCCCCTATGCATTTTTTGGGTAAATATAATCAGGTTGATCATCCCAATATCAGGAGCGTGGGCGCATTGAGCACAGCTACATATCCTTTTACAATAAAATGATAGACTTTTCCATATCATCTTTAACCCTATACTAAGGAAAAGAGGGAATGACTTGCCTTCATATACATCGTTTGAATGTTCCGGCCGAGAGGCCTTGTTTTTGTTTCAACTGATGAATATTCCCGAAGCGGACCAGCTTATCAGGGATCTGAATGATCCTTCATTGGAGGGTGAGCAGGCGGAGTACATGTATAAACAAGTTGTTAACCGTCTGGTTAAAGATAGTGTCATTGAAGTAGATGATGGACAAGTCACCCTAGATCCGCAAGTACATAGCCTGCTGATGGGGTGTAAGCTTAGTAGTGCAGTTACCCGACTTGATCTGCATATAGCGGATGGTGAATCGTCCGTGACTTATGGTTTTTTGTCAGGCATGCAAATTGTAGAATGGGTATGGGTACTCACACGGGATCAGGCGGTACTATCTTCTTACGAGGAATTGCAGGATCTGTTCCAGGTCATCGGGAACCGGATTGAGTTGCCCGATACGGCAGAGGAAATGATGCGCACACCCATTCAGGCAGAAACATTGCAGCAACTATCTGCGTTACCGATCGGATCAGACATCGAGACCATGCAATCGATTCTACAGCAGGACCATCATCTCAATGAATCGTTGATCAACGAGTTATCCCATGCTTTCGAGACGATCCGGAAACGGGGACAATTTGACGTGTACACTCGCGGCACGGAGGGTAAGCCGCAAACCATATACTTTCTGGGCAGTACCAATGGCAATTGGTTATTCCTTGAAGGGAAAGATACAGATCTGACAGCATTCAAGGTGACCGAAGAAGAGTTGGTGCAGAGTCTGTTTTTACTAACGACACGTTCATTATCTACGTTGCCTGTGGTCTAAACCACATGGAATCATCTACGTAAGTTGAAGGAGGAAGTCCAGTTGACCAAAATTATCATGAAAGCGGACTACCTGAACTCCCTTGCACAGCAGATTGAACAGGTTACCGCACAGCTGCAGCAGGTAGATGGCACTCTGCAACGTTCCATTCAGGGTGCAGCCTGGCAGTCGGGGAATCGTGAAACTATCATCGGGTTATACCAGACACACCAGCAACGGTTTCAGAACGCTGGACAGAATATGCAGCAACTGGCGGCATTTGTGAAAACCACCCGTGAGCGAATGGAACAGGAGGATCAGTCAGGTGGTACATTTGGGCTGACCGGAATTAATCCAATCGCTCCATTTGACGGACCAGGAAGTACGGTAGGAACACTGACGGGAGCCGCGGCTGTTGCCCGGTTGGGATATCGCGTGAAAAATGGCTACATGGTCAAGCCACAGCTGGACCGGAATACGCCACGTATTTTGGTTCGTGAAAGTTACGATTCGGTCAAAGATAACAAGATTGTGAACGGCAGACCAAGAGACTACAAAATTCATTATGTCCGTGACATCGAAGCCAAACTTACCAATGGAACCGCTACCCCGCAGATCAGGGAAATAGCATCTATGGTCAAGCCGGGTTATGCGGTCAAATCTGCATTAACAGACAAGCTGGGATGGGCAAGTGTTGGCATTGATGTTTTCACAGATACCCAGGAGAACATTAGCCATAATGCATCTAGTGACAAAATTGCTGGCGATATTATCGGTAACGTTGTTGTCGGCGGAGCAACAACCGTCGGCGCGACACTCCTGACAGCGGCTATTCTGCCTGCAGCAGCACCTGTGTTGGCAGTAGGCGCAGTTGGTTTGGGCGTATCCGTAGGCCTGACTTATCTTGCGGAAGGAGTAACGATGAATATGGATCTGGATGGCGATGGGAAGGATGATTCTGTGAAGGATGTCGTTAAGCATGGTGCAAAGAAAGCCTGGTCTACAGTAGCGGGGTGGTTTAAATAAATGGCAAGCAAAAAACGTAAAACTTCAACGACCATCGCCTCGGTTTCTGCGATGTATGAAGGAACGCCCTATCATCGGGATACATTCGAAAATTATCTGGCTGTATATGCGGTAGATGGCATTCGATTCAGTGCAGGGACGCTGGTGCTTTTCTTTCTTAATATATTCCTGTTAATTCCCGTATTCAGTGTTCCGTTCCAATCCGCATACGCCTATATTCTCCTGCCACTGCTAGCCGTGATGAATGTGTGGGCCATCGCGCTGATTGTGGCACCACGAAGGTTGCAGCTGAATTATGTCCTGTTTCGGGGTGTGTTTGGGATCGTCTGTTCTTTGGGTTTTATGGTCATTGTGCAAAAGTTCGCATATGGCATGTTAGGCCTTACAACGCCGTGGTACGCCATTGGATCATTTGTCTTATATGGATTTGCCTTATATCAGTATGCGAAGTTTCATTTGCGTAAACTGCAACAGTACCCTCAGCGGAAAAAAGGGGATACGGGCGCTAGAATGCCAGTAGCTACGCTAACGATGTTAACGGGAGCTGGATATCTTCTGGCCAACATTTCACTGGCGTTTGTTACGCAGCAGACCGTAGCTGTTGTGCTCATCTGTGTGTACATTATGCTGGCTTTTGTCGTATTTCACTTTATTATGGATGTGCACCGATACTACTGGCTTCGCCGGGTGTTGATCAAGTCTGATGAGGTTCATGCCAATAATAAAAACATAAAATGATAAAGGAGGACGATCACTATGGAAAAAGAAACATCCACTTTATTGCCTACTGGCTCCGTCATCCTTTTAAAAGAAGGCACCAAAAAGCTGGTCATCTATGGACGCAAGCAAATGTTGATGACGGAACCACCACGTCAGTTCGATTATATTGGCTGTTTGTACCCGGAGGGGTATATCAATGCGGATTATACGTATGTATTTAATCATGAAGATATCGAAGAGATTATTTTCAGGGGTTATGCAGATGAGGAAGAAGAGGCGTTTGCTGTAAGTTTGAGTGAATCATAGAAATTGCAAAAAGCCATGGCCTTGAAGGAATGATAACTCATCTTCGGGTACATGGTTTTTTTTGGCAATGTGATGTGGAATGTGCTTTTGCGTTATCGGGACTGATCCGCTTCACGAAAACGGGTCGCCGTCTGCTGAAGACTATTGCTTGTCTCCTGCAAACCACGCAAATAATGGCTCACAGACGTCAGGCTATCATTCATTCGTTGTAGAAACTCACGCTGACGCTCACCTTCCCACTGACCTTCAGACTGGTCAATCATCGTTTTGAGCTGCGTAAGGATATCATGTCCATTCTGCGAGGCCTTGTTAAATTCACTTGCAAGTTGCTGCAGTTCCTCTGGGGATAGGTCGATCCGCTGGTTCATTAAGTACACTCCTTATCTTTTCTTCTGTTAGGTGCAGTATACTTCATTATAACGCTATTCATTATGAAATGAATCCGGACAAAAGCAGTGTTTTCAGAATCATAGAGATCATCTTGTATAGGACAAAACACACATCTAATCTGTTCCTCAGCACAGGAAGAACAGAGTGATATGTGTTTGTTATGTTGTATGATTTTCCGTATGATTCCTTGATTTTTGCTGCGAAATTATTTCACTTTTTGCACAGATACAGCCATTTGTTCCAGCTGTGTGTGAGTCAATGCATTATTTGCCGAGCTGAGGGTCACATAGCGATCATCCAATTTGAACGTCAGCATGTCGGTTTGATCCGGTGTGTACCACTTGCCGGTAACGCCGTTTGGCAGTTTAACATTTTTGCCATCATAGCTGAAGGAATAGTCTTTAGGTGACACCGTGACATTCATGTGATTGAAGACAAAGTTTACACCATCACCGCCAGCAGCAACACTTTTGAATGAATCCCCGGCAATCATGTGTTGTGGTGCGTAAGCAGTCTCAAATCCTTGGAATTTCGCAAATGCTTTGCGGATGGCAGCCGACTGGTCTTGTGTATATTTCACATCAGCGAAGCCCGTAACGCCCTGATCGTTACCTTGTACCTTTTGCACAGATACAGCAACTTGCTGCAACTGAGCCTGAGACAGCTTATGGTCAGGTGAGCTTATTGTGACATAACGATCATCCAGTTTGAACGTGAGCATACCCGTTTGATCGGGTGTGTACCATTTGGCTGTGACGCCATTGGACAATTTTACGTCTTTGCCATTGTAACCGTCCGAATAATCTCTTGGAGACACATCCACTTTCATATGGTTAAAAGTAAAGCTTACTCCATCTCCGCCAGCGCCTACACTTTTGAACGTATCACCTGCAATCATCTGTTGAGGAGCGTATGCTGTCTCGAAGCCATCGAACTGTGCAAACGCCTTTTGAATGGTTTCTTTTTGCGCTGCGCTATAGGTTACATTGCTCAATGTGGAAGGATTGCTTGGAGCTTCTCCGATGATCACCTGTCCTTTTTTACCGTCATACGATACAGGTACATGCAGCGCATCAGCAATCGCACGTACAGGCAGATAAGTTGAATTGTTGTAAGTGATTGGAGCCAGTTTCTTGCCGTTGCCATCCGTTGGTGAGTATGCCGCACCATTTACATTGAAGCTGATCCCATGATTGAGATATGCCGAGATTTTCTCGAGTTGTGTTCCTGCGAATACACCCGTTGCTCCTGTTAATGTCATGCCCAGTACCATCATCGTTGCTGCGGATTTCTTCAAGTTTTTCTTCATGTGTATAACTCTCCTTTAAATTGTGTTTTTTATAATGGCTTGCTGTCCTTATGGCTTTATATTACCCGCTGAACATATCCAGAATAATTCTGAATTATCTCCAACTTGTAAACATGTGTAAGGATCTTGGCATTTGGAATTTGTTATTTATAGAGGAGAGCATTCACATTATAGATGTTGAAGAAGCAAGGAGAGAGAATTAGAAGAGATTGCAGCTGACTTTGAACAGGGATATATACAGGAAGGTAAGTCTTTCCGCAGGAAAAGTCTTTACGAACAATTACATACGTGGGTGATACGTGGACTCTTGGCCATCATAAGAGAGAGGGGAATGGTTCGCCAAACCATCCCATATGTACAACGAAACCTTGAATTAATCAAAAAGTTCAGGCATGTACTTTGCTGAGAGTAAGGGCTATTCAGTTCACTAAATACAGGACGAAACCGCCTATGCCGAGAACGATGGCACCAACGTATACATAGGTAAGTTTGCTCAGATTTTGCTTGGTCCTGCGATCATACTCGGGATTACTGGTTTGATTCGCTTTTGAATTCCCGATGATCATGGTAGCAATTCCACCAAACAGGGCAATGCCAATAATTAAAATATAGGGCAGCAATGTCATGCGATGACCTCCTTCATTGAAATCAATCGTTCTTTTCATTGTACTTCAAGTTCACCTTGGATGTAAGCTTTTATTGATAAATTAAGGAAAATAAAGTTCTTCACTTACAGTATGTATGCAGTGCTGAATGGAGTGGATCACTATAATTTTTAAAATTTTAAATTTGAGATATACATTGTTGTGGCGCGTATTTGCGGCTTTCCTGGACGGAGGCTGCAATTTTTTTGACCAGAGAGGTGATCCAGATTAAAGAACCCTGCGTTACACCCTATGAAGACGACGACGAGGAAACAAAGGATAAACAAAACTAACCGAGGAGTGAACACGTAATGAAAATGAAAATGAAGAAATTTATCGCACCTATGCTGAGCTTGACGTTATTGATGCCAGGAATCGCCGGGGCTGCTGCAGCACCACAGACACCAATGAATACAATGAAGGCAAGTGTAAATACACCTGCTGCTGACCTGAGAGCGAGCCTGGATCACCTGTTATCCGAACACTTTGCACTCGCAGTAACCGCAATGGCGAAGGCATACGATGGAGCAAAAGATGCAGACGCAGCTTACAAAGCACTCGACCAAAATGCTCTGGATATGCAGCCGGCGATCGCTTCCCTATACGGTGATGCAGGAGCCAAAGAATTCGAACGTATCTTCCGCACTCATAACAACTATACAGATGATCTTGTGAAAGCAACTAAGATGGGTAACCAGGCTGGAATCAAACAGGCACAGAATAATATCAACGGTTTTGTAGAAGAATTCTCTACATTCCTAAGCACCGCAACGGAAGGCAAATTGCCAAAAGCAGCAGCCAAAAATGCTTTGAAAGTACATGAAGATCTCGTGCAAAAAGTATTTGATGAATATGTCGCTGGTGACTACACCGATGCATACAAAGCTTACCGTGAAGGTTTCAAAGAAATGTTCGATGTGAGTAAAGCACTTTCCACTGCAATCACAACACAAATGCCTGAGAAATTCGAGAACAGCAAAGCGGATACACCAGCAGCTAATCTGAGATCTGCACTGAACCACTTGGCTTCCGAGCACTTCGCTCTGTCGGCTCTGCAAATGCAAGAACAATATGATGGCCGCACAGCAGCATCCAATGCACTGGTTACAGCTGAAGCTGGAAACACAGCAGATTTCAAAGCAGCGATCGCTTCCATATACGGTAATGACGGTGCCAATGCGTTCGAGAAAATTTGGGTAACCAACCACGTGAATGCACAAAGCGACTATGTAACAGCCGTTAAAAACAATGATGCAACGGCTCGTGCAGCTGTCGAGAAACGTATTGACGGATTCACGACGGAGTTCGCGACATTCCTGGATTCCGCTACAGCGGGCAACCTGCCAAAAGCTGCCGGACAACAAGCTTTGACTACACATGAGAAGCAAGTACAACAAGTATTGGATCAGTACGCTGCGGCTAACTACGAAGGTTCGTACACGACTAACCGTGAAGGGTTCAAAGTGATGTTTGGTGTAGGTCAAGCCCTTGGTAATGCAATTGTGACGCAATTCAATGATAAATTCCAAGAGCAACCCACTACACCAACAATGCCTGAATCAGATACAACAACCGTATGGATGCAGCTGAACAGCAAAACGCTGAAAATCAATGACAAAACAACCAACATGGACACCACGCCAATGCTCTGGAAAAACACAACCTACATTCCACTGCGCTTCTTGAGCGAAGGGATTGGTGCAACTGTGAAATGGGATAAAAAAGCACAGCAAGTAACCGTTATGGCTGGTAATGATACATTGAAGTTCTGGGTGAACAACAATGTTATGGAAGTGAACGGCATGAAGAAAAATGTGGGTGCAACGGTCTTTGTTAACAAAGACGGACGTACACAAGTGCCACTGCGTTTCATCGCTGAGCTTCTTGGCTGGGATGTAAAATGGGCGCAAAAAGATGGCTCCATCACACTGACTAAATCCATGTAATCGTAAGAGTCAACAAAACGAAACAGTCAGGCAAAAAAACAAAAAGAGCTGCCCCATACGGCAGCTTTTTTGTTGTTATAATAAGGAGGTGATTGTGTTTCGATACATAATCTTATTAACAGGGTGACGTACCGTTTGATGTCCATTTTTCGTACTTTTGCCAATCGCGATCAGCATGACATCCAAATATCTATCGGAAATATTCAGGCTGTTTTTTAATTGGGCGGAATTATAACCTGACATGGTAATGGTTTCGAAACCGGCTTCATTTGCGAGCAGAATGAATGACATTGATGCCAGGCTTACATCTCGGGTTAACTCCAACTTCAGTTCTTCATTGGATTTGGTTGCATAATACTGGATTGCAGCATTCGCCAGATAATCTCTGAGCGATTCATCAAAGAAGCCTGCCTGAAAGCCTTCTTCGTGGATTTTGATGATATTATCTTGTTCAAATGCCCGATAATCTCCCAACATGACCACCAAAGCTGAAGCATCTGTCACCTGTTGTTGATTAAAAGCTATAGGTAGTAATGCCCTTCGCAAGTCGGGCTCATCAATAATAAGGTAACGGGTGGCTTGAATGTTATTCCCGTTTGGTGACTTGCTTGCAGATTCAATTAAAGAAGTCAGAACCTCTGGTCGTATCGTATAGGTTGAATCAAAATGCCGAACGGACCGTCTTTTTTCCAAAATGCTCTGTACACTCATAAGATCATCTCCATCGTTGTTATTTGAGGCTCCTTTGAATTATAGTAGGCAATAACAAATGAGAAAATAACGCACAAAAAGGTGGTATAGCCACTTTAAAGTATCTATTGGGGAGGGACGGCACATTGGTTAAATATAATACCGGAATAAACATTTTTATGGATGTCGCTGGAGGAAAATGGAAGTGTCTTATCCTTTTTTTTCTGAGTCAGCAACCGGTAAGAACTAAAGAATTCTATGAATTGATACCTGGAATTACACAAAAGGTGCTAACCGATCAATTGAAACAGTTGGAAGGCGGTGGACTTGTCCGTAGAGAAATATTTAAAGAGGTGCCGCCAAAAGTGGAATATAGTTTAACTGAACTCGGACGATCATTTATTCCGGTATTAAACACGATGTGTGAATGGGGGAATACCTACGCAAGGTTAAAGGGAATGGGACAGGATGAACAAATCCAATGCGACCATAAATGAGCCCAAAATATCAAATATTTGGTATAATTATCGTATAACACTCTACATAACGACTTAAATAGCCCTTGGCGTCATGAATGATGTATGATAATCCGGTATGAGCAAAATGTCAGAGGAGGACAGATGAATGAGTACACCATTGGAGCCCGAGCGTACAGCGAGAAATGTGGATACCCGGTTATTTATTGCCTGGGCCGTTTCCGTCATCGCAACGGGAGGCAGTCTTTATTTCAGTGAGATTAAAGGATATATTCCTTGTGATCTGTGCTGGTTTCAGCGTATCTTTATGTACCCTCTAACGATTTTACTTGGCATAGCCTACTTCAAGGATGATGTGGGAATCACCAAGTATGTTCTTCCGCTGAGTTTCATTGGAGGCGGAATCTCGTTATATCATGTAACGATTCAGCGTATTTACTCGGCTACGGGCAGTTCAGTGGCATGCGGCCAAATTCCGTGTTATACCGATTACTTGAACTGGTTTGGTTTTATCACAATTCCGTTACTTGCACTGATCGCATTTATCATCATTATTGTTATGCTGTGGGGAATTGGCAAAACACCAAAATCTTCTTCATAAGAAAGGACAGATGATTGATGAGCGGACAAGTCCGTTGGTTCATGCCCTTCATCATTCTGACCCTCCTGATCGTGGGGTGTTCGGAACAGAAGCAGACCCAGTCAGATGAGATGCCGGAGATGATCAAGGTGAAGCTCATGGTACCGGACAAGGTATCCATTAAGGAAAATGTTGCCCTGCAGATCCAGCTTACGCAAGGGGGGCAGCCTGTGAATGATGCGGACCATGTGCAGTTTCAGATTTGGAATGAACAGGATGAACCCGAGGCACCATCTCTGGAACAAGGCATGATGAGTGCAGAAGAGCTTGAAGCCAAGGGAGCCATCACCGCGAAATCAGCAGGTGAAGGTTTGTACGAAGCAAGCTACGCGTTTGAGCAATCCGGAGTCTATATCGTTCAGGTCCATGTCACTGTTGGTGCAATGCACACCATGCCCCGAACGAAGGTAACTGTGGAAGAATAAATCGATAAATACAACCCGATAATGTTTACGTACAAGCCACTTCCGGCTGCGTCGTTTATCGGGTTTTTGCATGTGTAATTCGTAATTATAAATTTCTCATTTCTATACCTTGACCTTGAAGTATACTTCAAGGTTTATCCTTGATGTATTACAACATGTTGGAGGTAAGATCGATGAGAATTTTGGAATGGATTTTGGTCATTGTGACGGTTATTAGCGCAGTAGTCATGTTGGTGGCTCCCAAACGTCAGGCAGTGAAAGTGGGGACGTTGTCGGCACTGGCACTGGTTATTCTATTGCATGGGGTAGTCGATCATTTTCGTGTGCAGCTGCTGCCCACCTATATCGTAGCCCTTGTTTTACTGATTGTATTGGCGATTCAACTAAGGAAGTCCGGACGCCGTATGCAGAACACACAAAAATCGAAACGTCGTTCGTGGTTCAAAACCATCTTGGCATCCATTCTAGTGCTGGCTCTCAGTGCAGGTTCAATGGTGCTGACGTCGCTTTTCCCTGCATTCACGATGCCTGAACCGACAGGTTCGTTCGCCGTAGGCACCTATTCGCAGCAGTTAACGGATGAATCTCGGGAAGAGACCAAGACGGCTGAAGCGGGTGATAAGCGAGAACTTATGATTAATGTCTGGTATCCTGTAGATCAGGAAAAAGCCAAAGGATTACCGCTAGAACATTATCCTGCCGAGTTGGGAGAGGCGATCAGTCTCGTATTTGGAATTCCACCGATGGTGTTCAGTTATCTCGATACCATTCCCACGCATGTGGTTAAAGGCGCTGAGGTGTCTGCCGCACAGAGCAAGTATCCAGTATTGCTGTTTTCACCTGGAATACGCTCTGCACGCTTTCAAAGTATGACCGCGATTGAAGAACTGGTAAGCCACGGCTACATTGTTGTTGGGATCGACCATCCGTATACCTCTGCTCAAGTGACATTCCCGGATGGACATGTTGCTTCTTATGAGCCGGATCCTGAAGATCTAACGTCAGAGGAAGTGTATCAACATAATATAGAAGGTGTTGGCATTCGTGCAGCTGACGCAAGCTTTGTACTGGATACGCTCACCCAGTGGAATAAACATGATCCGAATCAACTGCTCGAAGGCAAGCTTGATCTGGATCATGTGGGTATCTTTGGTCACTCCTATGGTGGTGCGACAACAGCGGAAGCACTGGCCCAGGATAGCCGTTTCAAAGCAGGACTCAGTTTGGAAGGCGGATTCTGGGGAACTGTATCCACGACAGCCTTGCAACAGCCGTTTATGTATATCATGTCGGGTGGAACAGCCAAAAGTTTGGACCCGAACGCCACTGCCAAGGATAAAGTGTTTTATCCCGAGTTTGAAACGGATTTGGATCAGGTGATGACAAGCAGTCTCAATGACACGTATTACTTGACAGTGGATCATTTCTTTCATCAGAGTTTCACGGATATTCCGTTAATTTCACCTATCATGTTTGCCAAAGGCATAACACCAGAGCATAATGTGGACATCACAAGATCATATACATTGGCCTTCTTTGACCGTTACTTGAAGGGAGAAGAGCAGCAGCCTTTGCTGGAAGGGCCGTCAGAACGTTTTTCCGAGGCTACTTATGATACCAAGTATACCAAGCTGCGGAACAATCAGGCGGAATAACGCGGAGATGGATGGAGGAGTAGCATGAAAACCATGACAAGAGGAGAGTTAGCCAAACGTACGGGTGTGAGCATGGCAACGCTCCGGTATTACGAGGACAGTGGAATTCTGCCTGCTCCCCGTCGTTCGTCCAACGGATATCGTGTGTATACCGAGGATTATCTGGTTAAGGTCAAATTCATTAAGGATGCTCAATCACTGGGTTATTCCTTAAAGGAAATACAGGATACGTTGCAACTGCTCAGCCAGGAGGACATGGAGAGTGAAGCACTAAAAACACTTGTACGTGACCGAATTGAAGAGATCCAGCTGCATATCAATAACCTGCAGCAGATGCAGACGCTTCTTGCGGGGTTGCTCCTGACGCCAGAGCATGATATTCACAATTACATTGAATCTTTCCGGATCAACAAAGAAGAGGGCAATTCATAAGATAACCCAACCCTTTAACCAATAAACACCTTCGAAGATCATCCCTGACGCGTCTGGCGTGAGAAATATCTTTGAAGGTGTCTTTATGCTTCCGGCTATTTATAACGATTCAAGCAATTCAAAACAGGCCTGCTTCGCGCAGGAAATGGTGCACAATTTCCGTATGATACTTGATCCGGTCTGAACGTTTCAGGCTCCAGCAGGTCTCCACAGTAACTGAGCGTGAGTGAAGGAGTCGAGCTGCGGCTGTGCGCGCAGAACCGGGCAGCTCATGCTGCTTCAGGTTGAAGTGCCTGTCACGAATGGGAATGGACCGATTCATACGCCCTATAACTCGTCTACATACCGGAACAGCCCCACTGCCTGGATTGGTGATCAAGGTTTGTCCGAGTACCCGCGAGCTGCGTTGGGATAATCCATTGGCTTCATGCAGGTCCAGCCACCAGGCAGGTCCATATTGACGGGCAAGTCGAAAGACAGCGGAAGCAAGCGGATGTTTGGCTTTGCCAGAAATATGCCGCGGGAAGGTGCGATTTAAATCAGGTTTTCCTCGGCTTTTGTTTCGGTAAGCCTTTTGATTCACTCGTGGAATAATAATGAGGAGTCCGCGAACCACGTGCCGACGCCCTGCCATGCAGTCATTAGCCAGCTTCTGCGCAGCGGCCATGCTGGCGGTTTCATTTCCGTGAACTCCCGATGTAATCATGATGACGGGTCCGGGCTTCGTTCCTCGAACGAGGTAATAGGGAGTGGCGTGTGCACTGGATGCAGTAAGTGTGTGTTTGGTAACAAGCATGACACTTCACCTCCGCTATTACAGTACGTCATGTCCTTCCCGCATGTAACGGCATTTGAACAGGCCCTCATCCAGTTCTGAATAAAATAGGCCAGTCAGTACACTCGATGAATAATATCCTCGAAATCTGGTTCTTTCATCTCGACATCCTCAATCTCGCCCCATTGTTCGAGCTGCTTCAGAATGTCCATCGTGCTCCACTCTTTTCGATTTACCTCCACAGTGACGATCTGGTTCTCTGTCCCTGTGATCTGAATGGCGGATGATATAGCGTCCGGGATGTGATACGAACCTCGATACGTAACTCGAATAAGTGTTGGCAGACCGATGGTGTCGCGCAGAGAGGGGATGGAGCCGTCATACGTAAGTTGACCGTGATTAATTACCATAACCCGGCTGCACAGCTGCTCAATGTCGTCCATGTCATGGGTGGTCAGCAGAATCGTTTTGCCAAACTCTTCATTTAACGTACGAAGAAATTGACGAATGTTCCGCTTTGCGTTCACATCCAGTCCAATCGTCGGTTCGTCGAGAAAAAGCAGTTCCGGGTCATGCAGCATGGAAGCTGCCAGATCCGCACGCATCCGTTGTCCAAGCGAGAGCTTGCGGACAGGCGTAGCCCAGAACGATTCCAGATCCAGCAGCTCGGCGAACTGGGCTAATCGTTTCGTTTTGTCCTCGGCACGGACTCCGTACATTTCGGCCAAAATATCATACGAATCCTTCACGGGCAGATCCCACCAGAGCTGGCTGCGCTGTCCAAACACGACACCGAGGCGTCCAACCGTGCGGCGTCTTTCCTGATGTGGATTCATGCCACCGAGCAATACCTCACCCGAGGTCGGATGAAGGATACCCGTCAGCATTTTGATCGTGGTGGATTTGCCAGCCCCATTGGGGCCGATATATCCAACAAATTCTCCTTTGCCAATATCAAAGCTAATGTCTCGAACCGCTTCCTTGGACAGATACTCACGTGAAAACAAGGTGCGAAGCCCGGAAAACCGGCCCTCGCGTACCACAGGGGTTTTGAACTCCTTTTGCAGATGCCGCGCTGTAATCATAGTCATGACGATATTCTCCTCCTTAGCTACCTGTACTTTGATATTTGGTTAAACCGAATTTCCAGAAACGCAGACTTGCGGCCAGACTCAGGACGGCTACAACGATAATGGCACCAAGAACCCACGCACCTAGTTCGCCGCGAAGCAAATAGAGTGACGGAACATAGTTGACGAAACCCACCGGGATTACAGTCAGCAGAATGCCAGACATCCATTTGGGATATAGTGTCAGTGGATATTGAGCAGCCGTACGCGCCGCATCCTCGGTGATGGTCTGCAGTTCTTCAATACGTGTGGTCCAGAATCCAAGCGTTGCCGTGGCAAGCCCAATCGAAAAAAGAATAATAGCTCCGGTTAGGATGACGAGCAGAGAGAAGGGGATGACAGTCCAACCGATCTGTCCGCTATGCATCATGCCTGCCAGAGACCAACAGAGAATAAACCCGCCTTGTAACACTTCACCAGCCATGATGCGGAAGTTTTGTGGTAGTAAGGCCAGCAATACGGGCATAGGACGGGTTAACAGTTGATCGAGTTCGCCGCCGACCAGATATTTTTCCAAATGATGCACTTCGTTGCCAAACGTTCGATATAACGTCTTGGATAGGGTCATGATCGCGAAGAGGTAACCAATTTCATGAAGGGACCAGCCTTTAATGGCTCCGAATTTGTGCAGCACCAGAGCAACCATCAGAAACTCGGAGATTTGAATCAATGCGGCCAGAACGGAGGCCATGACGAAATTGAACTTGTATTGCATCCGACTGCGGATGCTTGTTCGAATGAGCATTTTATATAAAGTGAGCCAGGAAGTTGTTTTCATCCGCCCTGCACCTCCACTTTACGGCGTAGTACCTGGGTGATCGCCAGACAGACGAACGTCATGAGGACGCACCAAATCAAGGTTCCCCATAACAAGGAGCCATTTTCATAACCCAGATAGATTCGGGTCGGGACATAGAGCAGGAAAGGATAGGGAGATAACCAAGCAATTCGTTCCAACCAGTCTGGCAGCCATTCCAGCGGAATGAAGAAACCAGCGAGCAGATTCATCATGGCGTGATTACCCCAATGCAGCCAGGAGGACTCCGTAGTCCACATCGCGGTGGCGCCAATAATGTAATTCATACAGATGGATAAATAGGATGCGCCGGCAAGACCAATTGCGGCAAATAGCAGGGTTGAAGCTTCTGAGGGCCATTGCAGAGAAAATACGATGGAGAAGAGCAGGTAAATCGGAATGCTTTTGTACACGAACTGGTAGGCAATCTGCCCCCATTCACGTGCCATCAGGTGGGTGAACAGATGAACCGGCCTCATGAGATCAAGCGCGATCTGCCCTGTCCTGACCGTGAGTGGAATACCAAGTCCATTGGTGAGAAAACCCGAGATCCAGAGAGAGGATTGCGTAAACGCAATGTAACTGATCATCCCCTGTGTCCCGTATTCTCCGAGAGAATGATCGGCCCCGATGCCAATCCAGAGACAGGCATACATGTAACCGAACATGGCGCTTGCCAGGTTATGTACCATGTGGGCCCCGCGGTATTGCAGGTTCCGGGAGTAGGCTTTGGAAGCCAGAGTGAAATAAAGCATGTGACACCTCCGATAAGTTGGTTGAACGGCGGTTCCGTTCACTTCAGTCAAGGCGAAAAAGAGAGAAGGACAACAGCATACCAATATATTCCTTCACAGGCAAGACATTTTTTTGGCATATACCGGAAGAAAAGAGGCTGTTCAACAATGCGCCACAAGACAGTGGTTTGTCCGTTCCTTTATAATTGGGGAGCAAAGACGCAAACGTTTACAATATGAACTATTCAAATTTTAAATAATCCGCCGGGCATGTGCCTGACGATTGAGGATACAGCTTCAACAATCCGGCAAGAGAGAAGGTTGGAATGAGGAAAATTGCATGGGTCACGGACAGTACGAGCACACTCGATCCGCTATTTGCTGAGCAGAATCATGTGTACATCGTACCGCTGCGCATCGTTTTTGGAGAGGAATGTTATCGGGAGACAGAAGACATCTCGTCGGAATTGTTCTATGAGAAACTGGATGGGGCTTCACGCGCAAGCAGTTCACAGCCGCCAATTGGTGAATTTATTGAACTGTATGAGTCGTTGAAGGACCAGTACGATGAGATCATTACCATTCATTGCTCCACTGCGCTTAGCGGTACGCTGCATACATCAATGCAGGCTGCAGAGATCGCAGGTGTGACGGTTACCGCTATTGATTCCAGAGCAGGCGCTTATCCGCTGCGAGAGATGATTTTGCAAGGACTGGAATGGCAGAAGCAAGGCCAGACAGCTGCCGAGATCAAACTTCACATCGAACAGATGATAGATAACATGTCCTTTTACCTCATTCCGGCCAGTCTTCAGCATTTACACCGCAGTGGGCGTGTGTCGGGGACCCAGCTTATTCTAAGCCAATTGTTGAAAATTCATCTGCTGCTTCGATTCGAAGAGGGCAAAGTGGTTGTGAATGAGAAAATTCGTACGTTCAAACGGGCCAAACAGCGTATGCTGGATGTGCTCAAGGTGGATATGGGGAAAGTGAAGCATGTATGCATCATGCATGCAAACAATCAGGAAGAAGCCGTTACAATCAAACAGCAGATTGCTGATCTGCTTCCCCGCCTGAAGACGGAAATTATGCCTTTTATACCTGTGGTAGGAATTCATGCAGGTGCGGGAACGATTGGGCTGTGCTGGATACGAAGCGAGACGGTATAAGGTTGTAAATGAGACCTGGCAGGAGGTTCACTTTGAAACATGAAGTGGCGATCCTGTCGGGTTTTTCGTATTTCATTGCCAATTGATGCAAACTGTGAGGTAATAAAGGAAAACGTTCATGTTGGAGGGAATATCGTGTCAAGTTATCGCTTGCTGCTTGTTGAAGATGATCGCTCAATTAGTGAAATGGTCGGTCCTTATTTGGAAAAAGAGGGCTATGACGTCTCTTATGCATATGACGGACTGGAGGCGGAACGTCAATTCAGCCAATCACCGTCAGATTATGACTTGGTCATTCTCGATCTGATGCTGCCACACAAAAATGGGATGGAAGTGCTCCAGACCATCCGTGCCACCAGTCTGGTGCCAGTGCTCATCCTGTCTGCAAAGGACGGAGAGGTGGACAAAGCCCTCGGCCTGGGATTCGGCGCTGATGATTACTTGAGCAAACCATTCTCGCTGATCGAGCTGACCGCTCGGATCAAGGCGGCTATTCGTCGTGCCAACTATACCGCACAGCCTGCAACGGAAACTACTCCAAAGGCACAGCGCATTCACATTGGCGGACTTGTGGTTGATACGGAAACGTATGAGGTTGAGCGTGATGGCATACCTGTAAAGCTTACTTCCAAGGAATTTGGCATTCTCAAAATGTTTGTCACTCACCCTGGCAAAGTATTTACCAAGGCTCAAATCTACGCTTCTGTCTGGAACGATCATTATTATGGCGACGAAAATATCATTAATGTTCATATGCGTCGTCTGCGTGAGAAGCTGGAAGTTGACCCATCCAATCCCCGGTATATTAAAACATTGTGGGGCATCGGCTATAAGCTGGAGGTGGACCCGGCGTGACGTTGATCTTGGCCTTTTCTACCGGGATATTGGCTCTTATCGTCATTCTATTGAGCGTAAGGCTGCATAAACGTAGTATCCATCTAACTTACATACATGAGAAATTGACCTCTATTATAGATAAAGGTACATTTGAGCGTCTGCTCGTCTTTAACAGTGACCCCCAAATCAGCCAGCTCCTTAAGGACATGAATCAGTTGCTGGATCATGCACATCGGGCTGAGGCCGGTTACACCAATCAGGAAAAGGAGATGCGCAACATGCTCTCCAATATTTCACATGATCTGAAGACGCCGCTTACGGTTGTGCTTGGTTATAGTGAAACGCTGCTGCATAGCACTTCCCTAACCGATCAGGAACGCGTAATCATGACCGGCAAAATCCAGGATAAGGCGCAGGAAGTGCTGCGTCTGATTCATTCCTTTTTTGATTTGGCGAAGCTGGAGTCGGGGGATAGCGAGCTTGCTCTGACCAGAGTCAATGTAAGCGAATTGTGTCGCTTGAAGATGATCTCTTTTTATGACATGTTAACGAATCTGGGGCTGCAAGTGGAGCTGTCCATTCCTGAAAGTGATGTCTTCGTGAAAGGCAATGAGGAAGCGCTGGACCGTGTGCTGGATAATCTGATCACAAATGCTATGAAATATGGAGCAGATGGCAAGGTACTTGGCATTTCACTGGAGTATTCAATAGGGGAACAGGTGACACTTAACATCTGGGATCGGGGCAAGGGCATTCCTGAACAGGAGCACAGCCGTGTATTTGAACGTATGTATACGCTGGAGGATTCTCGTAATCGTCTCTACCAAGGCAGTGGTCTGGGTCTGACCATTACAAAGCGGCTGGTGGAGCGGATGGGCGGAAGTATTGAGTTGCATAGCGTACCTTTTGTACGAACTGTATTTTCGGTTTCTTTAAAACCTTGTTAGGTGCAGTTTTTAGCTTTTACGATAAGCTTAAGGTTTTTGTAAGATTTGATTAATAAAAAAGAAGACTTTTCTCTTTACAATACAGATATAAGAACCCGACAGGGACGATCGTAAAGGAGAATAAAGAACATGACATATATTGCGCGGACCATAGGTGTGACCAAGACGTATGCAGGGGCAGAAGTTGTATCAAACGTCAATATGAGTATCAAGCAAGGGGAGATCTACGGGTTTCTTGGTCCGAATGGAGCGGGGAAAACAACGATGATGAAGATGTTGACCAACCTCGTGAAGCCGACTGTAGGCGAGATTGAGTTGTTCGGAGAAAAGCTCACGCCTACTTCCTATGAATTGCTGAAACGAATGGGCAGCATTATTGAATATCCTTTTTTCTACGATAATCTGTCCGCCAAGGAAAATCTGGATCTCCATTGTGAATACATGGGGTTTCATAACAAGAAGGTCATTAACGACATGATGGAAAGTGTAGGTCTCAAGGACACAGGCAAGAAGCCTGTTCGTGACTTCTCTCTGGGAATGAAACAGCGTCTGGGCATCGCTCGTGCGCTGATCACAACACCAGAACTGCTCATTCTGGATGAACCGATCAATGGGCTCGATCCTGTAGGAATCAAGGAGATGCGCGATTTGTTCAAACGTCTCAGCTCCCAGTATCGCATTACCTTGTTGATCTCCAGCCATATCCTTGGGGAAATCGAACAGGTTGCAGACACTGTTGGCGTCATACGAAATGGGCGACTGGTTGAAGAAGTATCGATGGACAGCATCCGTGGGAGCCACAGCGAGTACATTGAGCTGCAAACGTTGGACCCGCGTAAAGCGACCTATGTGATGGAACATCAGCTGGGGTTGAAAAATTATAAAATGATCGATGACCATACCGTACGCATCTATGATCCGGGCATTGCTCCATCGGAATTGACAAGCAAGCTGATCGGGCATGGCGTTGAGATTGAATCCATTTTCAAGCGGGCTCATTCATTGGAAGAACACTTCATGAGCTTAATGAAAGGGGATGGGGACGTTGCTTAAACTGATCCAGCTGGAACTGCGCAAACATCGGTTTGCCCGAAATTTCAGAACGGCAGGTATCGCCAATCTCGCCCTTATCCTGTTTCTCATCATGATTGGATTCACCGATCTGGGGGCTGAAGATTACGCTTTTGCCGATTACCACGTCTCCTTCATGTTAATAGATACGTTTGCCAGAGCCGTGTTTATCATCTTTGGCGGTGCGCTGATAGCGAAACTGATTATTAGTGAATATCGAAATAAAACGATGAACGTCATGTTTACCTATCCGATCAAGCGCCAGAAAATCATTGCTGCCAAGTTGATTATCATCTTTATTTTTACCTTTGTGATGATTTTGTTTACCGATCTGCTGATGGGAGCCTTGCTGGTTATCACAAACCAATTCTACTCCTTCATTCCCGACACTTTGACGATGAGTGATGCACTGGTACTGCTGCTGAAGTACACGATTAGTTCCTTGTCCGCTGCGGCCATGGCTCTGATCCCTCTATTCTTCGGAATGCGCAAACATTCGGTCACGACCACACTGGTATCATCCATTCTGCTTGTGCTTGTGGTGTGTTCAGGATTCAACGGTCCAACGTTCTCCATCAACACGGTTATCGTGATTCCATTAACACTGGGGGCGATCGGACTGTGGATTGCTTCGCTGTCCATGATTCGTCTGGAGACAAAAGATGTGAACTGATTCCTTTGGAAACCATACTCCGTATGGCTTCACATGCCATTGACATCTGCTCTTACAAGGGATAGGATAATGTCAACTGAAGGACGAAGGAGAATGCAACTACCATGACGATTCCAAAAACATTAACAATCGCTGGTTCGGATACGAGCGGCGGTGCTGGGATTCAAGCAGATTTGAAAACTTTTCAGGAGCTTGGTGTGTATGGCATGACTGTGCTGACTACTGTTGTGGCTATGGAGCCTGATACGTGGGATCACCAGGTCTTTCCTGTGGAATTAAATGTAGTCGAGGCTCAATTGCGCACCGTTCTGGATGGTATCGGCTTTGATGCAATGAAGACGGGCATGCTGGGTTCTGTAGACATCATTGAATTGGTTGCGAAGCACATCCGCCGGAGCGGACTGCCACAGATCGTTATCGATCCGGTAATGGTCTGCAAAGGTACGGACGAAGTGTTGCAACCTGAGAATACAGAAGCAATGATCGAATTCCTGTTGCCGGGTGCTGACTTGGTTACCCCGAATCTGTTTGAAGCATCCCAGCTCGCGAAAAGTGGACTGATCCGCTCCAAGGAGCAGATGGAAGCTGCAGCAGCTGTCATTCACGATCATGGGGCGAAACATGTCCTGATCAAGGACAGAGGCGTTATTAACCCGGGTAAAGCAATGGATCTTCTCTATGACGGAACGAACTACGAATGGTTTGAAGCCGATGTTGTTGGCTCCGGATATACACATGGTGCAGGCTGCACCACATCTGCGGCAATTACCGCAGGTTTGGCGCGCGGTCTTACCGTAAAAGAGGCTGTACGTGAAGGTAAAGCCTTCGTGACCAAAGCGATTGCTGGCGGATTCCCGCTGAACCGCTTTGTTGGCCCAACGTTGCATGTAGCACACCGACTGGAGAATCAACGCTAAGCGGTGCGCACATGTAGTGTGTAATCGCGGAGAAAAACGTGGTCTCAGCCGGAAGTAGCTGTCAATGAGCAGAGGATTGCTCGTTGGCGGCTTCTTTTTTGTGCGAAAACGTATGGAATTTAGTAACTTTTGGTATATATTAATCGTATATAAGATGGAGTTCATTCCAGAACATGGCTGGACACACGGACGACACACGGAATCGTTATGTTAACAACAGAATGCTAAAAGGAGAGTCGGCCATGGTCAGAACAGTGCTTCTGGTGGAAGACGAAAGCCGCATTCGTGAGATTGTGGCCGATTATTTCATAAAAGAACAATGGAACGTTATTGAAGCAGAACATGGGGTAGAGGCGCTGGAATTGCTGGCACTGCATGAAGTGGATCTGGTCATCCTGGATGTGCTGATGCCTGAAATGGATGGATGGACCCTCTGTGGGCATATTCGTTCCCAGTCGACCGTACCTATTATAATGCTGACTGCCCGATCGGAAGATGATGACAAGATCCATGGCTTCCAGCTCGGCGTGGATGATTATGTTACGAAGCCATTCAGTCCTCGTGTGCTGGTGGCACGTGCAGAGACATTAATGAAGCGAGTAGAGGGTGCCGTTAGCAAGGAGCAGAGTGTGATCCGGTTTGGATGTGCCACTCTTGATCCATGGGCGCGGCGGCTTGAGAAGGATGGAATTGAAGTGGAGCTTGCTCCCAAAGAATATGACCTTCTGCTGTATTTAACCCGCAATCAGGGAATTGTACTTTCCCGTGATGCCATACTTAATCGGGTATGGGGATATGATTTTGAGGGTGATTCGCGTGTGGTGGATACCCATATCAAAAAGCTTCGCAGCAAACTTGGGGATGAAGCCAAGTGTATCCGAACGGTTATCGGTACCGGTTATCGATTCGAGGCCGAGGCATGAGACGTAACGGTGTAACGATGAAACTGTTTCTGGTCATGGCCGGATTTCTGCTTCTTCTATATGGAACAACGGTGATTGCTCAACTGGTTTGGTTCCCGGACTTTTACCAACATCAGAAGATCAGCAGCATTAAGAAAAAATTGACGAAATTCGAACAACAATATTCCACTGGACATTGGAACGATGTGCAGCTGGCCAAGGAAACCGGGAAGTTCATGCGGCAGAATCAGTCACATCTGGTCATCCTGACGAATACAGGTAAGCTGGTCAATGACCCATTCCACATCGTGCTTCTGCAAGAAGATGGCAAGCAGGTAAATATATCGCTGTCGTTGTTTATCAACAGTGAGAACGCAGGATGGCTTGCTTCACACTTGAAGTATGGTCAGCAATTGACCGTTACAGGCTCGGCAAGTGGAATGAATGATCCTATGGTCTATCCGCTGAAGATAAAGGATCAGAACTCCGTGGTCAGCGGAACGGAAGATTTTCAGGAGTTAACGGAGCCGGTAGAAGAATGGTCAGGAACATTGAAGGACGTTGTTCTTCCCAACCTGGGGACATGGAGTCAGAGACAGGGTCTGCTCGTGCAGGCGCTGGATAGCCGCTTCCCACTATCTACGGAAGACCAGCTCAGTCTCGCCAATGGAAAAATGATTAATGAGGAATGGACCGATAGCTGGAGTGGTGTACGAAATGTGCTTACCATTGCTCCGGTGCACAGCTCCGGACCCCAGCAGCAGCTCATTTTTTCCCTGACTTCCCTGCAGGAGATGAGGGAGGCGAGTGAAGCTACACAACTATTTTATGCGTATTTTGGTATTGCTGCATTTGTGCTGATTGTGTTCCTTTCCCTGCTTCTGTCCCGAATTGTCACCAAGCCGTTGCTTGCCCTGAACCATGTTGCCAAAAAGATGTCGACCCTTGATTTCACAGTGAAATCGCCCATCCGCCGCAATGACGAAATTGGCAGTCTGTCCAATAGTCTCAACGCGCTATCCACGACATTGGGTCAGACGTTGGAAGAACTAAGGCAGGCGAACAGTCAGATGCGCACCGATATGGAGATGAAGCAGCGGATTGAACAGCGTCAGCGAGAGTTTTTTGCCGATGCATCCCATGAACTCAAAACACCTATCAGTATTATCAAAGGGTACTCCGAAGGGCTGAAAGATGGTGTCAGTGAGAGCAAACGTGAGCGTTACATCGAGATCATTGCCGATGAAGCGGTCAAGATGGAAACGATGGTCGAAGAGATGCTGGATCTGGTACGGTTGGAATCCCAAGCGATTAAGCTGAACACCGATGCAGTGGCTCTTGGAGATATGATCGAAGATATTGCCGGACGTCTGGGCCCGCAATTGAAGGAAAAGGAACTGGAAGTCGTATTGGTCTCCACCACCGAGCAGACCGTTGAGGGAGACCGCAGCAAGTTGGAGCAAGTCATCTATAATATGATGATGAATGCTATACGTCATGCTGTCCCTAAGACCGATATTATGATTGAGATCAGCAGGCCGGAAGGGCAGGTTCGAATCTCCATCGAGAATCAGGGTGAGCAGATCTCGGAAGCGGAGCGGCAGTACATCTGGGAAAGATTCTACCGCGTGGAACGCTCACGTAATCGCAAAATGGGGGGGACCGGGCTTGGCCTGGCCATCGCGAAGCAGATTCTCGATTTGCATGGATGCAGTTATGGCGTGGAGAACACGCCGGACGGAGTCCGTTTTTATATTATTTTTCCTAATGCTTAGTACGAAGGGGAGTCAAGTCTATGAAATCTTTACCGTCCATTCTAACGTTGGGCAACTTAACTTCAGGCATGTTGGCTGTCATTATGGCTATTCATGGCGAGTTTGCGCTAGCCGTGACAATGATCTGGGTAGCTATGTTCTTTGATCTGTTTGACGGGTTTGCAGCCCGCAAGCTGCATTGTGAAGGGGAATTCGGCAAAGCGCTGGATTCATTGGCTGATGTTGTTTCGTTCGGCACCGCACCCGTGTTGATCCTATATTTGAACTCCATGAATGAGGTAAGTGCACTGGGTATGGCGCTGACAGCATTATTCCCGGTTTGTGGTGCATTGCGTCTCGCCCGTTACAATTGCCAGAAGACAGCAAGCCATGGTTTTGTGGGTATGCCGATTACGTTTGCAGGCGGTCTTATGTCCTTTTTCGCGCTCTGGAGTCCTTATTTTACTCATGGTGTAGCCTATCTTGTCATTATCGTATTATCCGGTCTAATGGTTAGCCAAATCCGATTCCCGTCTCTAAAACAAGTGCTAGCCCCCCATGAGAAGGATATTGTGGAACCGAAATAAGGAGCGAGTCAGTATGGAATTTGCAAGAGAATTTATTGGTCAATATGGTTATTTCGCAATTTACGGACTGCTGGCTCTTGGCGTGATTGGCATGCCTATTCCGGATGAGGTGATGATGACCTTTGTCGGTTATCTCGCCTCCATCTCGGTGCTGAATTATTCGGTGTCCATCGTTGTCAGTTTTGGTGGAGCGTTTACTGGAGGTCTTCTGAGTTACACCATTGGCAAGAAGGCCGGCCGACCACTGGTTGAGAAATATGGTAAATGGGTGGGGGTCAACGCCAAACGGCTGGGCAGGGTGGAGTCCTGGTTTTTGAAATACGGGTACTGGTCCATCATACTGGGCTACTTCATTCCAGGTATACGTCATCTGATGTGCTGCTTCTCCGGAATCAGCCGCATGGCAATAGGACGATACGTCCTTGTCTCCAGCATTGGCGCGTTTATATGGTGTGTTGTCTTTATATCGATCGGCTTTTACGTAGGTGTGTTAACTTAAAATGGGACAGCCTGTTATGAACAGGCGAGGATAAAGACCTCTTGTTAATGGAGCGGTCTTTTTTTGTTGTGTTTAATTAACTCCCTTGAAAAATGAAAAGCCCACCGCAACATCACGGTGAGCTGATAATAATTTTATTTACCCGCTTAGATGGGATTCCTCAATCCCTTTTTCAACACGAGTTTCCCCTTTTTTGCGAGCAAAGGTGATTTTGAGTAAAGGTGGCGTTACCAGCGTTGTAACGATAACCATGATAACCACACTGGTGAAATATTCGCTGTCGAGTAATCCGGAAGCAAGTCCGGTGGAAGCAATAATAAGAGCAACTTCACCCCGGGAAATCATGCCTGCTCCAATGGCGAGGGAAGATGAGCGATCAAATCCGGTCAGACGCGCACCTGCTCCTCCGCCCAGAAGCTTGGTTACAATGGCAATCAGACTGATAACGATAATGAACCAGATTTGTGAACCCACGCCGTCAAAAGTCACGTTCAAACCGATGCTTACAAAGAATACCGGAACAAAAATCCCGTACGCGATCGGTTCAAGTTTCGTTTCGACCTCATGTTTGAAGTTCGTTTGTGAGATGGCGATACCTGCCGCAAAGGCCCCGATAATGCCTGCAACACCCATCCATTCCGCAAAGTACGAAAAGCCAAAACAGATGATTAATCCGGCTGTAATAACGGTCTCCGTGACCTTCAGCGGTGCCATCCACTTCATAATGCGAGGAACAAGGAACCAGCTGGCAGCGATAATGACAACAAAGAATAGCAGCTTCTTGCCAATGAGCAGAGGGATTGAAGTATCAGTTGCCCCTGTTCCGAGTAAACTCATCATGACAGCGAGGATGACAACAACCAGTACATCATCGACGACAGCGGCTCCAAGAATCGTTGTACCCTCACGAGAGCTGAGCTGATTCATATCTTTGAGCGTTTGAACCGAGATGCTGACCGAAGTGGCACAGAACAACAGTCCAAAGAACAAAGCGTGTGTCTGCGACATACCGAACGCAGCGGCAGCGCCATAACCTCCGATGAATGGCAGAATGATACCACCCACGGCAACCGCAAAGGCTGCCTTCCAATTTTTCTTCAACTGCTCCAGATCCGTCTCAAGTCCGGCAATGAACATGAGCAGCAATACCCCGATTTCAGCCATGTAATGGACGAAATCACTTTGTTGCACCCAACCGAGCATGGCAGGACCAAGAATAACACCAACGATCAATTTGCCCAATACCGATGGCTGACCAAGTCTTACGGATAAATCACCAGCCAACTTGGTGAAAATCAAAATAAGTGCAAGAACCAAAATAAATTCCATAGGTGTACTCCTCTCCAGCAGTAGCGTATATAGGATTACCAGTCCAAGGGCGCATCATTCCAGGCCTCAAGAACAGAAAAAGGCATAAAACGGCGCTTGTAAAAGTGCCGCTTTATGCCTTAAAAAAGACAAGGAGGGCCCTTGGTGACAGGCTCCTCCAGTTCAACGCGTATTTGATTAATTGCATTAATTATACCACAAATACAGGATGGGGTAAACCAGTGAAGGTGTGCTTTTAATGAAAATGGCCTTATGTGGGCATTTTAAGGGTACCTGGCGAGCCTTTTGTTCAGAGTGTTGTCACTTAACAGTCGAGAAATGGCAAGATATAATGAGATAGAACATAGAAGTTAGGATATGAGGAGGATTTTTCATTGGGCAAACAGGACAAAGGGGACCCGAACATTCAATCCAATCAGATTGCCCCGACCAGTAATAAAAATTTTGCAGGTCTCATTATTACCATTTCCATTATCGCCAATGTCATTATTTTATTGTTGTTCTTTGCACCGTCGATCGGATACAAAGGCGATGTAGCCTTTGACATTACAGTGTTGCCACGGTTTAACGCCGTGTTCAACAGCTTCACCTTCATTTTCCTGCTGGCGGCCCTGATTGCCATCATTAAGCGGAATGTGAAATTGCACAAACGTTTCATCCTTGCTGCATTTTCAACAACCCTTTTATTTCTCGTTACGTATCTGTCGTTCCACTATCTGTCTCCGGAAACGTCCAAATACGGCGGAGAAGGCATTATTCGTTCCATCTATTTCTTCATTCTGATCACACACAGCATTCTGGCAGCGATTATTGTGCCGCTTGCTTTGTTCACTCTGGTATGGGGCTGGACGAATCAATTGAAGAAACACCGTAAAATTGCTCGCTGGACGATGCCAATCTGGCTCTACGTGAGTTCCACGGGTGTAGTTGTATATCTGATGATGGCACCGTACTATTAATAATTTCAAATATCATGGGCATATCCGGCTCGCCTTGCGGGTAATGGTTTCATGGAAGGAGGATTCACGCTTATGTACAGAGTCGTATTGATACGCCATGGACAGAGTATGTGGAACGTGGAGAACCGTTTTACCGGTTGGACGGATGTGGATCTGACGACCGATGGATACGGAGAAGCGCGTAAAGCGGGAAAGATCCTGAAGGAACAGGGTTTTGATTTTGACTACGCTTATGCTTCAGTACTCAAACGCTCCATTCGAACACTGGATATTGCACTTGATGAGATGGACCGGATGTGGATTCCGATCACGAAGACGTGGAAGTTGAATGAACGTCACTACGGGGCACTGCAAGGACTGAATAAACAGCAGACTGCTCTGAAGTACGGTGAGGATCAGGTGAAGGAATGGAGACGCTCCGTTAGCGTATCTCCCCCAGCGCTGGACGAAACTGACGATCGGTATGTTCAGGATCAGGACAAGTATCAACGGCTGGGCTGCACCATCCCGCGTACCGAGAATTTGATGGATACATCGAAACGGGTGCTGGAGTATTGGAATGCAGAGATCAAACCGGTTGTGTCAGCGGGCAAAAGAGTACTCATTTCCGCGCATGGCAATACGCTCCGTTCACTCGTTATGCATCTGGACCAAATGTCCGAAGCAGACGTAATGGCGCTTAATATCCCGACAGGCATTCCGCTGGTCTATGAACTGGATGAAGATCTGCATCCGATCGGGCATTTCTACCTGACTGCGGATGGATCCACGTACAAACATGAGGAAATGACTCATGTCGCACCACCATCTGATTGATTGGACGATTGTTATGACCAGGCAGGTTATACAGTAGTAACGATGATTTCGACTTATACTTATACTGCACGTTAGAAGATGGCTCCTGAATTCTCAGGTGGCCATCTTTTTAAGTTATAATAGCCATTCTCTAATTTTAGCGATTACATCAGACGTTTCGTTTTTCTCCTAGAGGGTAATCTCAAGCAAGACACGATGTACATTAATCCTGAAGGAGGAACAACATATGTCTAAAAAAAGTGGAATTATTGTAACAGCCATTGGAGCAGGCGTGACTTACTTGATGAGGAACAAACAGGCAAGGGATAAGCTGTTCAGTACGGTGTCAGGACTGATGAAAAATTCAAGTTCATCTTCAAACCCGTCTTATGGAAGCAAAAAAGGTTCACGTGTGATTTAAAATAGATTTTGATATAGGAGTCAATTAGCATGAGAAGCCCGGAGCTGGTATGGTCCCGGGTTTTTGTGTGTGCTCATATGTTACATGCGATTTTTGCCAGCAAGAATGATACAATGGAAACTTGCAGAACGTATGGAAGGGGATGTACAACATATGAAGAAAAATCGTCTGGGTTCATCCGAACTCATGGTAGGTGAAATTGGTCTAGGCTGCATGTCGCTTGGAACCGAAGTGAAACCTGCCGTAGCCTTGATTCATGAAGCATTGGATCATGGCGTTAATCTTCTGGATACCGCTGACCTGTATGATGCTGGATTAAACGAAGAAATCGTGGGCCAGGCTATCCAGGGACGCCGGGATCAGGTCATTGTGGCGACCAAGGTTGGTAATCGTCGCATACCAGGAAAAGAAGGCTGGTCATGGGACCCGTCCAAAGCCTATATCAAACAAGCTGTACGAGACAGCCTGAAACGGCTGCAGACGGATTATATTGATCTGTATCAGCTGCATGGTGGCACTTTGGATGATCCAATCGAAGAGACGATCGAAGCCTTTGAGGAACTGAAGCAGGAAGGTCTTATTCGGTATTACGGCATATCCTCCATCCGGCCTAACGTGATTCGTGAATATGTGCAGAGAGCTTCCATTGTCAGCGTGATGAATCAATACAGCGTTGCGGATCGCCGGGCCGAAGAGGAAGTATTACCTTTATTAGAGCAAAAGGGGATTAGCGTTATCGCTCGTGGACCTGTGGCAAGTGGGGTTCTCGCCGATTCTGGTGCTGCCAAGGCAGATAAGGGTTATTTGGATTATACTCCTGAGGAGTTGCACATCATACGAGAAGGCCTGAGCCGGTTGGTTACAGACAATCGCAGCATGGCTCAAACGGCCATTCGTTATGCTTTGGCACATCCCGCTGTTGCGGCTGTCGTGCCAGGTGCCAGTTCGAGAGAGCAATTGTTGCATAATATTGCTGCTTCGGAATCTGCACCACTTACGGCTGCGGAGATTAACGAAATACGGGAGCTAAGTCCCGCCAATCTCTACAAGCAGCACCGTTAAACGTTGGTAGCCTATTTTCAATTGTAACTATACGAGGTACAATGAAGGTCAACCATAAAGAATCAAATAAGGGAGAGAAGACATATGGAAAGAATTCAAAGTGAACAACAATATCGCGATACAATCAATTCTGACGGGCTGACCGTCATTAAATTTGATACAACTTGGTGTCCGGATTGCAAAAACCTGGATCGCTTTATCGGGGACGTGATCGACCAGCATGCGGATAAAACCTTCTATGCACTGGATGCAGAAGAGTTTCTGCCGTTTGCTGAAGAGAACGGTGTACGCGGCATTCCAAGCCTGCTCGTATTCCAAAATGGCAAGAAAATTGCACATCTGCACAGCAAATGGGCAAAAACGCCTGCTCAAATCTCGGAGTACCTGCAGACTTTGGAGTCCAAGGTATAACCATAATCAGTTCGTTTAGATCGCAGTAGTTATATGGAACGCCTCCTATCGCTGATAGGGGGTGTTTATGTTATCTGGACGAGGGGGTAGGGTGTGGTTCAGAAATGAAATCATTTGTTGATGAGATTGTGCAAATTAAAAATGGCAGCCTGGTTCCGAAGGGAACAGGTTGCCATTGGCTTTTTTGTTACATGACTTGAAGATAGGGTTACGTCATTAAAATGATAAAGAATACGGCTGCCAGCACGAAGCGATAGATTGCAAAGACGGTCAGACTCAGTTTTTTCAAAATGGATAGGAACGTCTTAATGGCAAGCATGGCTACGATAAATGCGGCAATGAATCCAATCGCGAAGATTGGGAAATCGCTGGTATTCAGATGATCGATACTTTTGTATAGATCATATCCTGTGGCTCCAATCATAATCGGCACAGATACCAGGAATGTAAATTCCGCTGCAGCAACCCGGCTTACCCCCGCGAACAGACCGCCCGAGATTGTCGAACCGGAACGGGAGAAGCCTGGCCATAATGCGAGAATCTGAAAAAGACCCACTACAAATGCCTGTTTATACGTAATATCGTCTACATCATGGGTTGTAATGCGTTCGCTGCGGTGGCTCCAACGTTCAGCGACAATCATCAGAATACCACCAATAACAAGACTGTACAGCACCGTTTGTGCTCCAAACAGATGCGCCTTAATCCAATCCCGGAATACAAGTCCAATGACCACGGCAGGAACCATCGCCAAAAAGATATGTATGAGGTTCAGACGGGAGGTGTAGCTCCTTTTGCCTCCGGTGAAGCGGAACATATCAATGAATTTGTTCCAGTACAGCACAACGACAGCTAGTACAGCTCCGAGTTGCACAACCACCTCAAACGTTTTGACTGACTCGTTGTCCTCCGATAATCCCAGCAAGTGGGCAGTCAGAATCATGTGTCCGGTCGAGGACACGGGCAAAAACTCAGTCAAACCTTCGATGATGCCCATAATAATCGATGATATAAAGTCCAATTCTCTTCCTCCTTGAAATGCAGATGACAGCATATAGGCTGTCCTGCGTGACAATGCCCGCTCATTAGAACAAGGCTATCATCTATTATGATCACAAATGCGCTCAACTTCAACTTATGCTCGTAATGAATTGTTTAAAACCATATTGACAAAAACCTAGTTATCCAATAGGATATACATTAACTGACTGACTGATCAATCGGGAGGATAGGCAAATGTCTAAAAACAATCATTTGGAACCCGGAGAAGAACGCCGGGACCAAATTATACGCATAGCGATGGAACGTTTTGCGACCCAGGGCTACCATCAGACGAAAATTTCCGATATCGTCCGGGAAGCGGGCGTCGCGCAAGGCACTTTTTACTGGCACTTTAAAAGTAAGGAAGCCATTGCCTCGGAGATTGTGTTAACCGGCAGGGAGAAGTTGCTTGAAGCGATTGGACAAGGCTACCGCAAGGATGCCGGATCGGTTGAGGATATGGTAAGAGCTTCGGAACGACTGTTTACCGACTTATTCTCCTTTGCAGAGGACAATCGTTATTTTATGGAATTGTTGCTTAAAGGTATCGTGTCAGAGGATTCGGTACGCCGTCTGGTCGAGGAGACACGGGGGGCAGTAGAACAGGCGTTTCGCCACAACATGCAACGGGCCATTGAGCTGGGCATGCTGCCTGATTCCATGAATGTACCGCTCCGTGCTGCGCTCCTGGTTAGCATGATTGAAGGCATGATTACGCGCTGGCTGTTTGGTTCGGAGGAGCTTCACAGCGAGTTCTCATCAATGTCAGCAACGACGTTAGCTGCGGAAGCGGCAAGCTTTGAGTTTTACGGACTGCTCGGCACATAAAGTGTGCTGGCCCTGGATCTTTCTTTTCAATAACTGGATTAAATATTCACATGATTAAGCCAGCAGCAGGGAATAATGGGTACAACTGCGGTTTAGGAAGACAGGAAAAGAAGTTTCAACAAGACATGACTACATGGATGAGAGGAAGTTAATGACATGAATAAATCATATGGAATGAAATCTCGCAAAGGCTGGACTTTAACAGCCCTGCTGCTAATGACCGTGCTGGTTCTCAGCGCTTGTGGCAGTAAAGCTACGGACAATGGAAGCAGCAATGGAGCACAGGCGAACAATGAACTGGAGCAGATCAAGTCTGCTGGCGTCATCAAAGTGGGCATGATGGGCACGTACGCTCCATACAACTTCCTGAACGATAAGAAAGAAATGGACGGCTACGATGCAGATATCGCACGTGAGGTTGCGAAGCGTCTTGGGGTTAAGGTTGAATTTGTATCCCAGGAGTTCTCCGGCCTGACACCAAGTCTGCAAGCCAAAAAGCTGGATGCCATCATCAGCCAGATGACAATTACCGATGATCGCAAGAAAGTACTTGATTTCAGCGATCCGTATATTACGAACCAAGTCAAAATTATTGTGAAAAGTGATAACAATGACATTACCAAGCTGGAAGATTTCAAAGGAAAAACGATCGGTGTAGGCCTCGGTACCAATGATGAAACGTATCTGCGTAACGAAGTGCTGCCGAAAGTGGGCGACTTCACGATTAAAACCTATGACGATGTTATCTCTTCACTCAAAGACCTGAATGCTGGACGGATTGATGCCACAATCAACAACATGTATGCATTGAAACCCATTGTGGATGCCAACGGATTAAAAATCAAAGCTGTAGGTGAACCGATTAAGAGTGACCAGGCAGGTATTGCTGTGCGCAAAGACAATCCGGAACTCGTAGCAGCACTGAATGATGCTCTCAAAAGCATGAAAGATGATGGTACGTACAATACCATCTTCAAAAAATGGTTTGGTGAAGAGCCTGCGCAATAATGAACCGGCAGGGCGAAGGGAAGTTTGATCCATGGAATTGGTATTTGAAAATATCCCCTTCTTTCTGAAGGGGGCGTATTACACGCTGTATGTAACTGTAATTTCAATGTTTTTTGCTTTTATCATCGGGGTGCTCGTCGCTATCGCGCGTCTGAAAGGACCGATGTGGCTTAGAATGATCGCCCGTTTCTACGTATCCATCATGCGGGGAACCCCGCTGCTGGTGCAATTATTCGTCATTTATTATGGGCTGGTCGATTATGGCGTAACCTTGGGATCGCTCACCGCAGCATGTCTGGGACTGAGTCTGAATGCAGGTGCGTTTCTGTCGGAGACGTTCCGCGGAGCGATTCAGGCGGTACCGAAAGGGCAGACGGAAGCTGCATACGCAACGGGAATGACCCCGGCTCAAGCGATGAGACGGATTATCTTCCCGCAGGCTGTGCGCATTGCCATCCCGCCGATGGGCAATACCTTTATTGGCATGCTGAAGGAAACATCACTTGTGGCGGCGATCGGTGTCACCGAGTTGTTGCGGTCAGCACAATTGCTTGTATCACAATATGCGGTGAATATGCCGTTTTATCTGGCGATTGGCGTGATCTACTGGATCATGAGTATCGGATTCTCGGCCATTCTGGAACAAGTGGAGCGCCGGCTGGCCCGGGCTTACTGATAGGAGGGGAGAACCGTTGATTACAACAACAGGATTGACCAAACGTTTTGGGAAAAATGAAGTTCTCACAAATATAGATCTGCATGTCGATGCGAAAGATATTGTTGTTCTGCTGGGACCCAGTGGATCAGGCAAAAGTACGCTGCTGCGCTGTCTGAACGGCCTGGAGGAACTCTCTGGCGGCAAGATTGAAGTGAATGGTGTTGTAGTAGACAGTACCGATTCGCAGCGAATCCAGCGGGCACGGGTACTTGAAATCCGTCGGCAGACTGGCATGGTATTCCAGCAGTTCAATCTGTATCCGCACAAGACGGTGCTTGGCAATGTGATGGAAGGGCTCGTGACTGTGAAAAAAATCAAGCGGGACGAAGCGGCCGAACGCGGCCGGATTCTGCTGGATCGAGTCGGTCTGTCGGACAAGCAGGATGCATATCCATCCCGTTTGTCTGGTGGACAGCAGCAGCGCGTAGCGATTGCTCGAGCACTTGCCATGGAGCCTGAAGTGATGCTGTTTGACGAGCCTACCTCAGCCCTTGATCCCGAACTGGTGGGAGAAGTGCTCTCCGTTATGAAGGAACTGGCACAGGAAGGCATGACAATGCTGGTGGTCACACATGAATTGAAGTTTGCCCGGAATGTGGCGAACAAAATCGTCTTTATGGCGGATGGATCGATTGTGGAAGAAGCAAGTCCACAGGCCTTTTTTGAACACCCGACCCAGGAGCGGACACGTCGTTTCTTGCAGCAAATTACTGAATTCTAAGAAAGAAGGATAACATCATGAATGTAACAACGGTATGGAAAGGCAAACGCGCGTTTACTTCCGAAGGACCCTCTGGCTACGCGGTTGGCATGGATGCCACAGCAGCCTATGGTGGTGACAGCAAGGGTGCTACACCCATGGAATTGTTACTGGCAGGTCTCGGAGGTTGTATGGGGATCGATATCACGATGATTCTGGATGCTTTCCTGGACAAAATTACTGGCATTGAGATTGAAGCACAGGGTACACGCAGTGAAGGTATGCCGAAAGGTTTTACTGCCATTGACCTGATCTTCAAGGTAGACGGCGATATTCCGGATTATCGGATTTGGAAAGCCATCCAAATGGCTGAAGAGAAGTATTGTGCAGTTTCCGCTTCACTTAGCGCAGATATTCATCCCAAGCTGATTCTGAACGGGGTAGACACACCACGTCCATAACGGCACATGGATAAATGATATACTGAAGAGGCACTTCCAATCGGGGAGTGCCTTTTTTGGCTGTTCTAACATTTCAACCATTAGGAAGTAAGGTCATGCTGGTTGTTGAGCAAGGTCCCAGATGCCCATGATTTCCGTGATAGCCTGATCAAGTGTTGCATAAGGAACGCCGTCCCGGGCTTGTGTAGAAATACCCTGCATAAAGGTATCAAATACGGTGGTCAGCATCGAGACATTTGTGGAGGCAGGTAGTTCGCCAATTTCCACAGCATGCTGGATGCATTCCTGCAGACGGTTGCGAGTCAGCTTTCTTTTATCGGCGGTAATATCACGGATATGATTGTTTTTGGAAGAACATGTGCTGGCTGACAGCACAATTAAACAGCCAGATGGATGTGCGCTGTCTGTTTGCATTTTGGCGGTACTTCTTAAAGTTGTTTCAATCGCTTCTCTTGGAGATAGCGTAAGATCCGAGAAACTTTCTGTAACGCGTCCAAACGTACCCATATATTGTTCTACCGCTTCTTTATACAGAGCTTCTTTGGATTCAAAGGCTGCATAGAAGCTGGCTGCTGAAATATCTCCCATGACTGCTCGAAGCTGAAGCAATGAGGTGGCCTCGAATCCTTGTTCCCAAAAGAGCATCATTGCCTGCAACAGAGCTTCATCCCGATCAAAAATACGCGGACGTCCGGTTCTTGCCATAAGAGATTCCCCCTCGTTTTTCTTAATTATATACTAATCGATCCAAAAGTCGTTGACAAGGTGGTAGAGGGTGGATAATATAAGGAATGATCGATCCATAATTCGATTCTATGTCCTATATTATCTAAAAAAGGAGCTGCACAGATGCCCGATAAATCTTATCAACGTTTCCCATGGTTGGGGTTGCTGGCCTTGGCTATGGCTGGTTTTATAGCTATTATGACTGAAACTCTTCCCGCGGGGTTGCTGCCGCAAATCAAGGAAGGACTGCAAGTCTCGGAGGCAGGGGCAGGGCAGCTTGTCACATTTTATGCAGTAGGATCACTCATTGCCGCCATACCTGTGGCCGTGCTGACAAGGGGCTGGCGACGCCGTCCGCTTTTACTCCTGGCGATTATCGGTTTTCTGATCTTCAACACCATTACAGCCCTCTCTTCAAACTATGTACTGACACTTGTCGCTCGTTTTTTTGCTGGTGTTGCAGCCGGTGTCTCCTGGGGACTGATTGGTAGCTATGCACTACGGATGGTGCCTGATCATCTCAAAGGCAGGGGCATGGCTGTTGCGATGATCGGTACACCGATTGCCTTATCGTTCGGTGTTCCTGCAGGTACACTGCTCGGTTCCTTTATGGGCTGGCGCTCGGTATTCTGGCTGATGTCGCTGCTGGCGTTTGTACTGATTTTCTGGGTGCTCTGGAAAGTACCCGATTATCCGGGACAGTCTGCTGATCAACGCATTTCTTCAATAAAGGTGCTGCTGACCCCTGGCGTCATTCCCATTCTGGCTGTCGTTCTGGCCTGGATGCTGGCTCATAATATTTTGTACACCTATATCGCTCCTTTCCTTGCCGATGTCGGTTTGGAATCAAAGGTTGGATTCATGTTACTTGTGTTTGGCCTGATGGCATTGGTCGGCATCTGGGTTACAGGTATTCTTATTGATCGTTGGTTGCGTATGCTGGTTCTCATCAGTCTTGCGGGATTTGCCCTGATCTCTCTGGTATTGGGTCTTTGGAGTGAGCACGCTGGCGTTGTCTTTGGTTCAGTTGCGCTCTGGGGTCTGACATTTGGCGGTGCGGCTACACTGTTGCAGACCGCCCTTGCCCAAGCTGCCGGGGAGCAGGGTGTAGATATCGTTATGCCGATTAATACGACCGTGTGGAATCTCGCTATTGCTATTGGTGGATTGGCGGGAGGTGTGCTTTTGAATCAATGGGGAGCCTCGTCCTTTACCTGGGCCATCCTGCTCCTATCACTTGTGGCTCTGATTGTTGCGCTGCGTGCCAAAGGACATGGTTTCCGCTCAGCACGCAGCCGCTAAGCCACCTGTTTTCCTTCCTATATTAGAAATAGCTATTCAAGCTTCATGTTTGTTTTATCATTCAGCATACAGCCTTTTTTTGAAGCCCTCTTGCAGGGCTTTTGCTGTTATGTGGTATGATGAATTGGAAGGGCAGGCGTAATATGTACTGACCTTTATATGTAAGCGCTTATAAGCGACGGAAGGTGCAGATATGTTTAGAAGGCTCATTCGAACATCCAACAATCTTAAATTAAAGCATAAATTGCTCATATCCTATGTACTTGTCGTCATGATTCCGGTACTGATTATTGGACTTGCTGTAACCGGATACTTTCGTAAGCAAGCGCTGGACAATGCAATAGGACAGACGATCAACAACGTGGAGAAGGTAAAGAGTCAGACCGCCACACTGCTGCGTGTACCCACAGATATTTCCAACATTCTGATGTTCAACAATGAATTGAAGGAAATTGTGAACAAACGCTACGAAAGCGTTGTGGAGCTGACGTCGGCGTACCTCGCATACAAAGATTTTCAGGAATACAAGCGTCTGTACCGTGAAGTTGCGGGCATCCGGTTTTACTCGACCAATCCGACGCTGATCAACAATCTGGAGTTCATTCCGGTGGACAAGCAGACCAAGGAGAGCTACTGGTACCAGAAAGCGCTGCAAACGACAAGCATCGGTTGGTTCTACATTCCTGACAAGGGAGATAATCCGGTGCACAAGCTTAGTCTGGTGCGCAAAGTGCCTTTTGCCGAATATCGGACCGAGGGTGTACTGATGATTGTAATCAATCAGGATGAGCTGAATGGATTGTTACGTCAGGAACCGTTCGAGACGTTGATTACGGACGAACAGGGTTATGTGGTTGCTGCCAAAAATACCGAGCTTGTGGGTAAGACGCTGAACGAGCTTGATTTTGGTGTAGATCTGCAAAACCAGGCCAAAGGTACACTAGAAGCTGATTTTCAGGGCGAACCATCCAACATTATCATTGATGAGATCAGTCCTGGATCGAGCATGAATAGCCTGAAGATCATTTCTGTTTTTGCCACCAAAAATATTGTCAAAGACGCGAATACCATTAGCATGATCGGTATGCTCTTTATTACGTTAGTGCTGGTCATTGCATTGTTGCTTGTATATATCATTTCATTTCTCACATCGAACCGATTGTTACGCCTTAGTAAACACCTGAATAAGCTCGCACTGGGTGATCTTAACGTTACTTCCCGCATTGATGGAAATGATGAGATCGGGCAACTGTCCAGGCAGTTCAATTACATGGTGAAGAGCATTAATGAACTGATGACTCAAGTGGTAGAGGCAACGGAACAGAACAATCAATTGGAAATCGCGCAGAAAGAGATTAAACTGAAAATGATGGCCAGCCAGATCAATCCTCATTTTTTGTTTAATGCACTGGAGTCGATCCGCATGAAAGCCCATATCAAAGGGGAGGCGGAGATTGCCAATATTGTCAGGCTGCTAGGCAAACTGATGCGCAAGAGCCTTGAGATTGGCAGCGGCAAAACGACGTTCAGAGCCGAACTGGAGATGGTACGTTCTTATCTGGAAATTCAGAAATTTCGTTACGGAGACCGTCTTGCTTTCCAGATCCATATTGATCCGGAGGTGGAGAAGATATACATCCCTCCTTTGATTATTCAGCCTCTAGTTGAGAATGCGATTGTGCATGGTTTGGAAAATAAAGAGGGTACGGTCCGTGTGAATATAAATATTCGTTTGGTTGAGGAAGTTGTCCAAGTGTGTGTCGATGATGATGGAGCAGGCATTACGCCGGAGCGTCTGGCTGAAGTGATGCAGTTCCTCTGTGGACCGGAAGAGCAGGAGAAAAGCCGGATTGGCATGCGTAACGTACATCAACGTTTAACGTTGACCTACGGCGAGCCATATGGGTTGCAGATTAAGAGTGTATACGGGAAAGGAACAGAGGTTTCTTTCACCTTGCCTGCAGGAGGAGACCAGCATGTATAAAGTGTTATTAGTAGATGATGAACCGAGCATACGTGAAGGACTGACAACGATCATTGATTGGGAAAAATACGGCTTTCAGGTAATTGCTACAGCTGCGAGCGGGCGTGAGGCCATTACCCGCTTCGAAGAGTTGGAACCGGACTTGACGATCATTGATATACGCATGCCCGGCATGACCGGACTGGATGTCATTGAGGAAGTGCGGCAGCACCATCCGGGTTCGCATTTTCTAATCCTGAGTGGGTACGCCGATTTTGATTATGCCAAGAAAGCCATTAGTTTTGGCGTGGATGGATATCTGCTCAAGCCGGTGGATGAAGAGGAGATTATCAGTGAGCTGGAGCGGATCTCTGTGATGCTGACACGGGAACGTGAGACACTGGCCCGCCATGCTGGTGAGGATACGGCCTACCGGGAGCATCAGATTGAAGCATTGCTTTTTGAAGGTACAGAAACGATGGAAGCAAATGCTCTAGGGTTGAACTGGTCGCAGTATCAGGTCGTGCTGCTGGAGATGCATGCCGAACCTGATTTACAGCGTGGTAGTGTGGTGAAACGCAGACTGGCGGAAGCTTTTGACCAGAAAGATCGGGGCATTGTGTTTTCGTTCCATTCCGGACTGGGACTGTTATGTAAAGAGCCTATTTTGACTGTACAATCTGCCCAGAGTTTATATGATGAGTTGGAAGGGCTGCTGGGAGAGTGGAATATTCTCATGTACGCGGCAGCAGGTCAACCAGTAGACTCCACAGCAGACATCGCCCATTCCTATAATCAGGCCAACAGTGTATTGGGCGGACGTTTCCTGTTCGCGGAAAAACGTATTATGTTATGGAACGAAGACGAAAAGAGCAAGATTTCTTCTGGGTCCATTGTTGTCAATGAGGAAGAAAGCGATGAACCGGATGAAGCGGAGCTGGCGGACAAGCTGTATTATGCGCTCGACATTCGAAGTAGCGAGTCCGTGATGCGTGTGCTGACGGAGATGGAGGAACGACTGATTCCACATCACCAGACAGAACAGGCGATTAAGACGGCGTTCTCTCAAGTCTTTTCATTGGCGATTAACAAACTTGCAGCAACCAATCAGCATATGCAATCCCTTATGCAAGAGCATTCCGTTCTCATTACGGAGGTTTACCATCAATTAACGTTGCTGGATCTCAAAGTGATGGCTGCTGAACACCTCAATCGTCTTATTCAACGCATGGGTGGAGGCAGCAAAGATACGGTACTGAAACAGATGATTGAATTTATCCGTCGTAATCCGGGCGAAAATCTCAAGCTTGAGGTACTCGCAGAGGTATTTAACTACAATAGCAGTTATCTGGGCAAGTTGTTCAAAAATCATACCGGGGAATATTTCAATGCATTTCTCGATAAGGTTCGAATGGAGAAGGCGAAGGAACTGCTCGATGAAGGCTTAAAGGTGCACCAGGTTGCCGCGAGAGTGGGGTATGCCAACGTGGATTACTTCCACGGCAAATTCAAGAAGTATGTAGGGGAATCACCTTCCGCATACAAACATGCAAGAGAGCTTGCGAGATCACAGTCCAAGGATTCTTCTTCAGGAGAGCCGGAACGGGAGTAGCCCATGTTCGGAGGGTAGTGCCTTCTATCGTTGGGATTTCTCCTGATTAGTTGAAAAACGTTTTCGAACTTATAGTCTATTGAAAGGACCCTGGAGGTCCTTTTTTCTTTTTAATTTTACATAAAGTAAACGATTTCTATAAAACGTTTTCGTTAATTACCATTTTCAAATTAAATTCCCTTTTAATTTCATTAATAAATAATAGACCGCGTCATTATCACTAATTTTATCGATATAATATCGGTTTTTATAGGGGGATATCTCATTTTTATATGATTTTCTCTAAAATCCAGCTGGTATTTTGAAAACGCTCTATCAGGTATGATTATTTTATAAATCAGAGGAGGGGGAACGGCGATGGAAACGCTAACAG